>NZ_JBSSAH010000048.1:0-21344 GCF_054058415.1 Thermostichus sp. MS-CIW-38
GGCCTGTGGATCGAACTGCACGGGCGGTCGGAAGCAGGAACCCGCCGAGACGACTGCGCAAGGAGCCATCCATGCGCAGCGTGGTAGGAATCTCCAGCCTTCAGGCCGGGGAGGATGTCAACACAGCTTGCCCTCAGGGTCAGCACAGGTGAAAATAAAAAAACAGAGAAGCCATCCTCAAGCTCATTTTTGTCTGCCTGTGAATCCTGTTCGCACCCTCTCCGCCACCAAAGCGGCCTTTTTCAGCGCCTACCCTCGCCCGATCAACGCCGTCTATCGCCGGGTGGTGGAGGAGTTGTTGGTGGAGCTGCACCTGACCACCGTCAACAGCACCTTCGTCTACGATCCGTTTTTTGCCTTGGGGCTGGTCACCCTCTACGACGGGCTGATGGAAGCCTATCACCCCCCTGAGCAGCGAGAAGCCATTTTCAACGCCCTCTGTAAGGCTCTGCACCTCAAGCCGGAGGTGTTGCGCAAGAATGCCCGCGATCTGCTGGAGTTGATGGGAAGCGGGGATCCCCGTCAAAGACTTGATCTCCTCTGTCTCAAGCCAGAGGCGGAAGATGTGGGTGGGTTGAAAGCCATTTTGGAGCGCATGACTCAGCCGCCCTACGCCTACAGCCGGGTCTTAGCTGTTGGCCTTTACACAGCCTATGAAGTTGTGGCCAAGTCCCTTTACGAAGAACCAGAAGAACGCACCCGCCGCTTTTTGGAGAATGTGGTGAGCAAGCTGCCCTTTTCAACAGAGCGGGTGAGAAAAGATCTGGAGCTCTATCGCAGCAGTTTGGATCGCATGAAGCAGGCGCGGGCTGTGGTCGAGGAGATGGTAAAAGCCGCCCGGCGTCAGCAGGAACGCCGCCAATCGGCCGCCTCTTTGCCCGAGACTTCCCTCGGCGACCCAAGCAAGCCTGGCAGCTAAACCCCGGCCCTAAGCCAGATACTGAGCCCAAGTTTCCACCACCTCGGGGGATCCATACCAGCGCCGTCCACCCCGACCGGAATGGTAGCAGTTGGGCAGAGTGAGGTTAACAGCCCCCTGCAGGTGGGCAGCCTCGATGGGGGTAATGCCATCGCCCCACAATTCCCCCTGTCCAGCCGTGAGCCAATAGCTGTTGTAGGCCAGCCAAGCCAGATAATGCTCCTGTCGCCACAGGGATCCCAGACTCAACCTCTGCCCCTGGATGACCCTGCCCGCCACGCACACATATTTGACCTCGGGCCAAAAGGCCCCCGGATAGTGGGTGTTGACAAAGTCCAAATTGCGCTTCGTCCAGCGCTCCCGGCTGGTGTGGGGGGATCCCAAGCTAATCAGCGCAGCGACCTGCTCCCGCCCCTGCCACACCTGTCCCCCATAGGGCACGGATCCCAGGTAGATGCGGGCAATCCAGCCGCCGGCGGAGTGGGCCACCAGGTTAACTCGGTCAACCCCAAACTCAGCGCAGGTCTTTTGGATGGTCTCTCGAAGGGCCCACAGGATGGGAGTGACAGGCCTTCCCCCCAGCGTGGGAAACCAACTGCGCACCTGCAACGGCACCACCCGTGCCGCATAGCCGCGGGCTTCCAGCTCTTGGCGCAGGGGCTCATACTCCGACGCACCCGCCAGATAACCGGGCAAAATCACCACAGGGGCCATACGCTAGCGGGGATACCAGAACATGCCTTTGATCCCCTCAGGGTCGGCGGTGAAGCCCAGCCGTTCGTAAAAGCTGACCACTCCCTGATCGGCAAAAAGGGTGATGTTGCTGATGTCTCGGGCGCGCAGCTCGTGGATCACCTTTTCCATCAGCCGCTTGCCCAGACCCCTACCCTGGAAATCGGGATGAACCACCACATCCCAAATGGTGGCATTGAAAGCGTGGTCGGACGTTGCCCGGGCAAAGCCGATGAGGCGACGGTAGCTGCCCCGCTGCTGCCACATCGACACCACCAAAAAGCTGTGCTGCAGGGCTTTTCTCACCTTGTGAATGGGGCGACGCGACCACCCCACCGCATCGCAGAGCTCCTCTAGCTCGTACAGATCCAAGTTGGGATCCAAGCTGAAGAGGATTGTCTCCCCTCGTACCACCACCGTTTCCTGGCGACGGTCGGCCCTAGCTGTTTGCGCCGGCTCTTTGGTTGTAGCAGCTCCTGCTGACCCGAACAGGCCCTTCCAAAAACTCATGTGAATCGCTGCCGAGTGAAAGCTCACCCCTACTTTGGGTGAGCGTGTCCTCAGTATAGCCAGGATCGGTGGCGGAATTGTTTCCAATTTCTAGGGATCCCCCCGAAGGGGGAACACGGCCACCATGAGCAAGCGCGCTTCCAGAACCGGCACGTTTCCAATTTCTAGGGATCCCCCCGAAGGGGGAACTTGGCTCGGGGAGGCATACGACCCCGAGTACGACATTGTTTCCAATTTCTAGGGATCCCCCCGAAGGGGGAACACGTGTTGTTTCTAGAGGACGAGACTGTGCTCATGTTTCCAATTTCTAGGGATCCCCCCGAAGGGGGAACTTCTACAGATAAAACTAAGAATGCAAAAACATCTAGAAAGTTTCCAATTTCTAGGGATCCCCCCGAAGGGGGAACTGACCTACACCATCCGGATCCCTACAGCCGAGGGAGTGGGTTTCCAATTTCTAGGGATCCCCCCGAAGGGGGAACTCCAATGACAAGAAGTTCCTCGACAGCCTAGAGTATTTAGTGTTTCCAATTTCTAGGGATCCCCCCGAAGGGGGAACGGTGGCTCACCAAGATCGGATCTTGGGTCCCTTCGTTTCCAATTTCTAGGGATCCCCCCGAAGGGGGAACTCTAGGATGGCCATTGGTGTACACCTTGCCGCCGTCATGTTTCCAATTTCTAGGGATCCCCCCGAAGGGGGAACACTAGCTAAACTGCACACACAAGGGCAGGTGTTTCACATGTTTCCAATTTCTAGGGATCCCCCCGAAGGGGGAACCGTTCATGTAAGCCTCCAGTAAACTACTCCACAATAATGTTTCCAATTTCTAGGGATCCCCCCGAAGGGGGAACCAGAAAACTGCTACCAAGCCGTGTTCGGCGCACCAGAAGTTTCCAATTTCTAGGGATCCCCCCGAAGGGGGAACAAAAGTTGAGATACTGGAGCAATACTAATTAAGTCGATAGCGTTTCCAATTTCTAGGGATCCCCCCGAAGGGGGAACTGGGACTTGGTACATCTTTCAGGATGGGGAGATTCATGTTTCCAATTTCTAGGGATCCCCCCGAAGGGGGAACGCCAACCCCTGGGGATCCGGCTTACCCACGTATGTGAGCAGTTTCCAATTTCTAGGGATCCCCCCGAAGGGGGAACTGCCTGATCTAGTTCCTCCCCCCACCAGCACCCAGGAGTTTCCAATTTCTAGGGATCCCCCCGAAGGGGGAACAGCCTTTTTATTTTTAGGCAGGTTACTGTTATTCCCGTTTCCAATTTCTAGGGATCCCCCCGAAGGGGGAACGTTAAACGCAGACTATACGACCATCGGTGACTGGGGTTTCCAATTTCTAGGGATCCCCCCGAAGGGGGAACCTGGAAACACCAGTAGTACTCACGGCCATTTATGGTGTTTCCAATTTCTAGGGATCCCCCCGAAGGGGGAACAGGAGATAACTGAAGACGAATGGCCACAGCCTTCATGTTTCCAATTTCTAGGGATCCCCCCGAAGGGGGAACAACTTGGAGCTAGCAATAGCAAAGCAATATCCAGATATGTTTCCAATTTCTAGGGATCCCCCCGAAGGGGGAACAGAAGGAAACTGAGCGCCGACTGGCACCAGTACCGGTGTTTCCAATTTCTAGGGATCCCCCCGAAGGGGGAACCAAGGAAACCTACCTGCGTAAATGTACACTCTACAGTATCCCACAGTTTCCAATTTCTAGGGATCCCCCCGAAGGGGGAACGAGGCTAATATGTTGATTCGGCGTTATGCCTATCAAATGTTTCCAATTTCTAGGGATCCCCCCGAAGGGGGAACTGGGCGCCGGCGACTACATCCATAAGTTTGGTTCCGAATTTCCAATTTCTAGGGATCCCCCCGAAGGGGGAACGGGGGTGAGCTGGTGCGGGCAGCAGAGGTTCCGCCCGTGTTTCCAATTTCTAGGGATCCCCCCGAAGGGGGAACGACTATTCGCAACGGTTGTCCCGAACGTTACTATGCAGGTTTCCAATTTCTAGGGATCCCCCCGAAGGGGGAACTTCAACTTTGATTGCGTAACGTTTACCACCGTGAGGTGGGAGTTTCCAATTTCTAGGGATCCCCCCGAAGGGGGAACTTGAGTAATCCTTCCCAACGGGGCGCTCGCCCCCTCCGGTTTCCAATTTCTAGGGATCCCCCCGAAGGGGGAACTACAGTGAGTTTTTCCCATTTTTCCGTGAAGAAATTGTTTCCAATTTCTAGGGATCCCCCCGAAGGGGGAACACCACATGGACTGGTCTATCCGTACGCTGGATAAGGTTTCCAATTTCTAGGGATCCCCCCGAAGGGGGAACATTCCGAACTGTTTACTCAGGAACAAATCAACTGGATGCTGTTTCCAATTTCTAGGGATCCCCCCGAAGGGGGAACTTTCTGGAACCGATGGTCGTTACCTTGTTGCGATTCCGCATCGGTTTCCAATTTCTAGGGATCCCCCCGAAGGGGGAACAATAACGATGCTATTGACTTACTAACTTCACTAGGTGTTTCCAATTTCTAGGGATCCCCCCGAAGGGGGAACTGCTGGTCAAATACCACTCTGTTTATGGGTGGTTGATGTTTCCAATTTCTAGGGATCCCCCCGAAGGGGGAACTCTCGGATGACGCCGATATTCCAGAGGGTTTGACGATTGGTTTCCAATTTCTAGGGATCCCCCCGAAGGGGGAACTTCTTTACCAACCGATAAGGGAGGACACTATGTATATGTTTCCAATTTCTAGGGATCCCCCCGAAGGGGGAACCCACCCCTATTAAACCCAAGCAGGGCAAGGAATGCAAGACCCATTTGCGAGGGATCCGGAAAAAAGTCGGCAAAAAGAGCTGCGGCGAGGGGGTTTTGGGGCTGGAAAGCCTTGTGGCGCAAGGCATCGAGGGATCCGACGAAAGAATCGGCCTTTGCGGCTTTTGGCGGATCGCTCGCGGAGGCGTTGATACCGTTTGGGTGTTGTCTTGGAAACAAGGGTGAGTACCCGAGCCTCAACCGGAGTTTGCGGGGCTTGGCGATTGCCCAAGGCGTGCCCCCTAGCTGCGGGTGTAGCCGGCTGGGGGATGAAAGCAGATACGATGTTTTCAACTTTTCACAGTCGGAGAAATCTCATGAAAAAGTGGATTGCCTCGGCTACAACCCTACTCTGCTGTGTGCTTGTCCTGGTTCTGTTTTGGCCCCACGTTACCTCTGCCCAGAGGCAGACCCTCAATCTCTACATCTGGTCAGAATACATCGATCCCGACATCCTCACCGCCTTTGAAAAAGCCACCAATAGCCGCGTGCTGGTCAGCGTGTACGAATCCAACGAAGACATGGTGGCCAAACTGCGGGGGGGAGGCACCAGCCAGTACGACATTGTTGTTCCCACCGACTACATTGTGCCCAACATGTTGGAGCTGGGACTGCTGCAGCCTCTCAACAAAGAATTGATCCCCAACCTAAGCAACCTGGGCGAAAAATTTGTCGGCCTGCCCTTTGATCCAGAAAACACCTACACCGCCGCCTATCAGTGGGGCACCACCGGCATTGGCTACCGCAAAGACCGCCTGCCCGAAAACTTTGAACGCTCTTGGGGATTGATTTTCGACCCGCAGCAGCAGTATGGCCCCTTTGTGATGATCGACGAGATGCGCTCCATGATCGGCGCTGCTGCCGTTTACCTGGGCTTCGATATGAACACCACCGTTCGCTCCGAACTGCAGCAGATCCAGCAGCTTTTGATCGACACCAAGCGCCGCAGTGCCGGCCTAATTGGGGGCGTGGGGGGCAAAAACCAACTGGTTTCTGGAACGGCCAATGTAGCCATCGTCTACAGCGGCGATGCCCTGCAAGCTGCCGAAGAAAACCCCAACATCGGCTATTTTGTCCCCCGCGAGGGTGCCCACATTTGGCTGGATGTAATGGCCATTCCCGCCCAGGCCCCCAACCCCGAGCTGGCCAATCGCTTCATCAATTTCATCCTGGATGCTGAAGTCGGCGCTCAACTGAGCAACCACAACCGCTTCGCCACCCCCAACGCTGCAGCTCTGCCCATGATCAACCCAGAAGATCGGCAAAACCCGGCCATCTACCCTGACGAAGAGGCCCTTGCCAAACTCACCTACCTTAAAGTGCTGTCAGGGGAAGAGCTGCGCCTCATCGACGCCCTCTGGACAACCGTGAAAAGCAGCTAGGGATCCCTTGTTAGCTCTCGACATAAAACTTGACACTTTTTAATATCTGAGCCACATTAAAGATGTCACCCGTTGATGGAGCTAGAACCATGGAAAACCAAGAAGCTAAGTTTGGCTTTACCACCTTCGCCGAAAAATGGAATGGCCGTTTGGCAATGTTGGGCTTTGTGATTGGCGTTGCGACCGAGTTGCTGACCGGCCAAGGGATCCTCTCTCAAATCGGCCTGATGTAATCCCAGTAGACCCAAGACACTACTGTAGATCTTTGCTGTAGATCTTTACAGGCCTGGCTGCGGCCAGGCTTTTGCATCGCTTCCGAATGCAACAGGCATGAAAATTTCTGCTGCATTGCTTCCTAACTCCCCTCTCTCTGGGAGAGGGGGTGGCCGCGGAAGCGGCGCCGAGCCTTTGGAATCTATCCTTCCAGATCTCGCAAGTACTGGCGGATATCAGCCAAGATGCGTTCTAGGTCTTCTGGGGCCTGGAGAGCCCGTGCCCATTCTAGGTCATGACCACCTTGGGATCCCTGCTGGGCCAGCGCCACTCCTAAGTGTTCCAGCTCGCGGACCACTTGGCAAAAAGCATTAGCTCCCACGTTGGAGCTGGCTCCTTTGAGGCGATGGGCGATCCGCCGCATTCCTTCTGCATTGCAACCGGCAATAGCTTGGCGCAATTGCGGCAGCTGGTCTTCACAATCTTGGATGAACACCTGCAGCAGCTCCCGCTGAAACCCGCGATCCCCGCCGGAAACCTGATCCAGGTAGGCAGAGTCGATGGGATAGGGCAAGGTGGGAGAAGAGGGATCCCTGTCCCTACCGGGGGAGCTTGGAGAAGCTGCTTTAGAAGCGGATCCATTGGAGGATCCTGCTGCAGACTGGGCAATCACCTGGCTCCAGTGGTTGAGCAACCTTTGCAAATCTTCCTTCAGCACCGGCTTGCTGAGATAGTCGTCCATACCTGCCTGCAGGCAGCGCTCCCTATCCTCCTGCATGGCGTTGGCCGTGATGGCAATCACCACTGTGCGGTGGCCGGATCTCCGTTCCTGTTGGCGTAGGCGGCGGGTGGCCTCGTAGCCGTCCATCACCGGCATTTGGCAATCCATGAGAATAAGGTCATATCTGACCTTCTGCAGGAGATCCAACACCTCCTGACCATTGGCCACCACATCGGCCTTGTAGCCCAAACTCTCGAGCTGGCGCAAAGCCACCTTTTGGTTGACGGGGTTATCCTCTGCCAGCAAAATGCGCAGGGACTGCTGGGGTCGGTCGGCCATAGGCGTCGTCTGAGAGAGAGGGGGGCCAATGCCCAAAAGAGAGGTGGAGAGGCCAGAAGATTTCCCCAGGGCCATGGCCAACGCCTCCTGCAGACGGCTTTGTTTTACCGGCTTAACCAAGTAGGCAGCAAAGCCGATTTCGGCAGCGCGGCGGGAGTGCTCCCCCAGTCCCAGGGAGGTCATCATCACCAGTTGCGTCTCGGCCAGTTGCGGATCTGCCTTGATCCAGCGGCCCAAGGTCTCCCCATCCACCTCTGGCATTTGCATATCCAAAACGGCCAGGGGGAAGGGTCTGCCTTCCCGAACGGCTTGGCGCAGTTTGTCCATAGCCTGATAGGCATTTTCGGCCTCTTCCACCACCATTCCCCAAGCCGCGGCCTGACAGCGCAGGATCTTGCGATTGGTGGCGTTGTCGTCCACCACCAACAGTCGCTTGCCCTGCAGATCCACCGGGATGCGAGCAGAAGGCTGGGCAAGCTGCTGGACGTAGGGCTGCCGCTCCAGAGTCAGCTCAACGCTGAAGGTGCTGCCCTGTCCCTCCTGGCTTTGCAACGAGATGGTTCCCCCCATCAGTTCTGTCAGTTGTTTGCAGATGGCCAAGCCCAGTCCCGTACCTCCGTATTTGCGGGTAGTAGAGGCATCCACCTGGCTAAACGGTTGAAACAGCTTGCTCTGCGCCGCCGCCGGGATCCCGATTCCGGTATCTCTCACCGAGAGCTTGAGGTGAGCATGGGTAGCGGTTTCTTGCAGCACCTCTGCTTGGATCACCACCTCTCCTCGGTGGGTGAACTTAATGGCGTTGCTTACCAAATTGTTGAGGATTTGCCGTAGTCGCGAGGCATCTCCCCGCAGGTAGCGCGGCACTTCCGGTGGCATGAGCACCGCCAGCTCCAATCCCTTGGCGTGGGCAGTGGGGGCAAACAGATCCGCCACCTCTTCCAGACACGAGCGGAGATCGAAATCCAGGATCTCCAGCTCCATTTCCCCGGCCTCCAATTTGGAGAAGTCCAGGATGTCGTTGATGAGGGTGAGCAGCGCATCGCCACTGATGCGGATGGTCTCTACAAAGTCTCGCTGTTCTGCATTGAGGGGGGTCTCCAGCAGCAGGCCCGTCATCCCCAGTACCGCGTTCATGGGGGTGCGGATCTCGTGGCTCATGGTGGCCAAGAAGCTGCTCTTGGCCTGGGCAGCCTGCTCAGCTGCTTTGCGGGCCTGCTCCAGCTCCAGGCCGCGCTTTCTCTCCCGCTCCAAAAGGGCTGCCTGGGTGAGGGCAATGCCAATTTGGTTGGCCAACTGCGACAGCAGCTCCATCTCAAACGGCTGCCACTGACGCGGGCCAGAGCACTGGTGGGCCAGCAACAACCCCCACAACTGCTGCTCCAAAAACAGCGGCACCACCAAGTTGGCCCTGACCTGCACTTTTTGCAGCAGCTCTAGGTAACAAGGCTCCAGTCCTTCACTTTCCACATCGCTAACAACGCGAACGCGGCCCTGGCTGTAGAGCTGGGCGTACTTTTCCTGAAAACAGGGATCCTCGATCACCTCTCCCAGCAAGGAGGGGATCCCCGGCTGAGTTTTCTCTTTGGAGATGATCCCAGAACCATCCGGCTGGAAGCGGTAGACCAAGACTCGGTCCGCTTTGAGCAGGGCTTGGATTTCTGTTACCGTCGTCTCTAGGATCTCGGCGATATCCAAAGATTCGCGGATCTTCAAGCTGAGATTGGCTAGCAACTGAGCCCGGCGGTTTTGCCGCTCCAATTCCTCTGCCGCTTTCTTCTGCTCAGTAATGTTGCGGAAGATGCCTCGCGTAGCCACCATCACTCCATCTTCAAAGCGGCAGTTGACATTGCCCTCCACCCAAACGGTTTCACCGCTGGCCGTGAGGAAAGCTGTCTCTACCCTCTCCAGTTTCTCCCCTGCTAGAAGCTTCTGGAAAAGAGCCTGGCAGTGCTCCCGGCAGTCGGGATGGAGAATGTCGAAGAGGGTCATTTGATAAACTTGAGCTTCGTCATAGCCCAAGGTCTCTTTCCAAGCGCGGTTGACATATAAAAAGTGCCCTTCGGCATCCACGCTTTGGATGAGGTCAGTGGCATTTTCAAAGAGATCCCGGTAGCGCTCTTCACTTTCTTTTAGGGCTAGCTCCGCCAGCCCACGGTCGGTGATGTCGATGCCAGTGCTCATGAGAAACTCTGCCTCACCGTTGGCACCGATTAAGGCGGTATTGGTCCAGTCAATCAGCCGCAGTGCCCCTTGCTTGGTGCGCCAAAAATTCTCATGGCGATTCAAAAAGAGGGAATAGTTGCCCTTGAGCTGTTCAAAAGCTTGCTTCACACCAGGCACATCTTCCGGCGGGATCAAACCCAAATCCCACAGCAGCCGGTTCTTAACTTCTGCCAGCGAGTAGCCAGAAAGCTGCTCGGCAGCGCGGTTGAAGCGCAGGATACGCCCTTCTGGATCCATGACCACCACCAGCGCCCCTGCCGTATCGATAACCGCGTTGGTAAAATCTCGCTCTTGCTTGAGGGATCGTTCTGCCTCTTCTCGCTCGGCAGTCTCCCGGCGGATGAGGAAGTAAACCGAGGCCAAAACCAGGTAAGTAAAAATGAGCCCGCCAAAAGCAATGAGATTGGTTCTAACCCAGGCAAACTGCAGTTCCTGATTGCGTTGCTCCAGAAGGCGATTCTCCTCCTGCTGCAGCACCCGAATCAACTCGACAATTTGCTCCACCAACCTTGGCCCTTCGCTGCTTTCTAGAGCTTCCTGAACGGCAGGTAGCCCCTCTTGCTCCAGCAGCAGCTCTAGGCGCTTCAGGCGCTCTTGCTGCAGGGGGTTGTCAGCAGTGAGCTCTTTCAACAAGCGCAGATGGGTGGAGGTGGCTTCAAGGCTGGCTTGGTACTCACTGAGATAGCGAGGATTATTGGTCAGAAGATAACCATATTGACCGGCTTCGGCGGCGCGGGTTTCCGCCAGCAATCCTTCCAAGTTTTGGATCACTTTTAGAGTGTGGGCCACTCGTTCTGTAAGCTGCGGCAGTTGAGAGGCATTCCGCTGAGCTGAGTAGGTGATCCCGCCCAAAAGCAAGGCAGCCAGGCCAAAACCGGCCGTCACCTTGAGGAGAAAGCGGTTTTTACGGGCAGGTTTAGTATCCCCCGACTTAGGCAGCAGAGGCGTCTGAGCCAGTTCCCTCAAAGTACGGCGCAGCTCCAGTTGGGCCACCACCTGATGGGCCAGGGCTTGTAATTGCTCCAGTTGTTCTGGGGTCAGGTGCCGAGGCTGATAATCGACAACGCAAAGCGTGCCCAGGGCCTGCCCTTCTGGAGTTACCAAGGGAATGCCAGCGTAAAAGCGAATGTGGGGCTCTTGAGCGACAAACGGGTTATCGGCAAAGCGGGGATCCTGAGTGGCATCGGGCACCACCAGCGGCTCTTTAGGCGACAAGATGGCGTGGGCGCAGAAGGCCACATCCCGTGGGGTCTCCTGCACATCGACGCCGAATTTGGCTTTAAACCACTGGCGGTGTTCGTCGATAAGGCTGACCAGAGCAATGGGCGTGCCGCAGATGTGGGCGGCAAGGCGGACGATCTCGTCAAAGGCAGTTTCAGGTGCCGTATCGAGAATCTGATACTGCCGCAGGGCAGCCAGCCGCTGCTCTTCGTTGGGAGGGAGGGGGGCCTTAGGCATAGGTCAAACTAAGCGGAGAGGAAGGGTTCCGATCCACCGATCTCGGAGGTCGATAGTCTCAAGGTAAAAGAGGTAACCCCAGCATAACTTCCAAGCCTCTCCACCGGAAGCTACAGGGATCCAATCCCCAAGCTTGCTTCCCGTTGGTTCAGTTCGCTAGATTTTCACCACGCCTGCGTCAGCTACTCTAGCTCCTGCAAACGAGCCAAAATAAGGGCCTGAGCCGTGGCCCGTCCAGAGCCGCCGCGGGCAGAAGGGAAAAAGACTTACCGGATCCCAGTTTCAGTATTTATACTGATGTCAAAGATGAGAAAGCTCAATAAGCTTCCTCTGATGCATTTGGTTTCACTCATCCTATAAATAATCAAATCCTAACATTTTTAAGCAAGCTTCGAGTTGAAATTTCTCAACGGAAGGCTTACTATTCAAAAGAGAGACGAGCTTTGTAAAGGGGGAATACTCTCAGTCATGCAAAAACTCCAAGACAGTTTGATAAAAGCTCTGAGCATCGATGGAGCACTGGGGGTAGCGCTGGGGGATTGGAAAACTGGGATGTGCTTGGGATATAAGGGCACCAACAGCCCCGCCTTCCCAGAAGCTAACTTGGAGCTGGCAATCGCCGGAAACACAGAAGTGATTCGCGCTAAGATGCGAGTCGCGGAGTCACTTAAGTTCACCGACAGAATTGAAGAGATTTTAATCATCCTGGAAACTCAGTACCATCTAATGCGTATGCTTAAAAACATAAACGGCCTATTTTTCTACCTAGCCTTAGACCGAGAAAAAGGGAACTTAGCTCTTGCCCGCATTAAACTCAGTCAAATTGAGAGCGAATTGACCCTCTAAGGGCAACTTGAAAGAGATGAAGCATCACGGCGAGCAGGGAGTCTAATTTGGCCGTGGAGCTACACCCCCAATACTTATCCTTGGCCGACAGGGCATGTCGGCATAGCTTAACCTAAGTGTTGAAGGAAAGAGAGTGCGGAACCGGGGACTTGAACCCCGATGGCATTGCTGCCACTAGAACCTGAATCTAGCGCGTCTACCATTCCGCCAGTTCCGCGGCGATCTACAAGTGTGCCCAAA
Source organism: Thermostichus sp. MS-CIW-38 (assembly GCF_054058415.1). Lineage (NCBI taxonomy): Bacteria > Bacillati > Cyanobacteriota > Cyanophyceae > Thermostichales > Thermostichaceae > Thermostichus > Thermostichus sp. MS-CIW-38. Next base: position 12,399 of record NZ_JBSSAH010000048.1, read on the forward strand.
GCAGGGGATCCCTGTCAAGGCTGGCAAAAGGGATCCCTTGCCGGCGGCTCTATCTGTGCTAAGCTCTGCTGCGCACAAGATTAAAGCCGATAACGCTGACCTTGGCCGACTTTACCTTCACCTGCGAGGGCACCTGCCCCCATACCCAAGCGCGGGCGGGATACTTCGTCACCCCCCACGGTGGGATCCCAACCCCTTGCTTTATGCCGGTGGGAACTTTGGCCAACGTGAAAACCCTCACCCCCGCCCAGCTCAAGGAAACGGGCGCCCATATTATTCTCAGCAACACCTATCACCTGCACCTACAGCCCGGCGAGGACATCATTCAAGCAGCAGGGGGGCTGCACCGCTTTATGGGCTGGTCGGGCCCCATCCTTACCGACTCAGGGGGCTTCCAGGTCTTCAGCCTCAGCGCCATTCGCCAAATCAACGAGGAGGGAGTGACGTTCCGCTCTCCTCTCGATGGCCGCATCATTCACTTCACCCCAGAGCTATCCATCCAGATTCAAAATGCCTTGGGTGCCGATGTGATCATGGCCTTCGACGAGTGCCCGCCCTACCCTGCCAGCCCTGAGGAAGTGGAAGCAGCGGTGCGGCGAACCACCCAGTGGCTGAAACGGTGCGTGAAAGCCCATCGTCGCTCAGATCAGGCTTTGTTTGGCATTGTGCAGGGGGGAGTTTACCCTGAGCTGCGCCGGCGGGCGGTGGAAGAGGTCTGTCGGCTGGATCTGCCGGGCTATGCCATTGGCGGGGTGAGTGTGGGGGAGCCGGTCGAGTTTATGCACGCCGTTGTGCGGCAAACAGCCCCTCTACTGCCGGCAGATCGCCCCCGTTATCTCATGGGGGTGGGCACCTATGCAGAGATGCGGGCCGCCGTGGCCGCCGGAGTGGATTTGTTTGACTGCGTGATCCCCACCCGCTATGCCCGCCATGGCACGGTGATCAGCCGGGGCAAACGCTGGAACATCAAAAATGCCGAGCACCGCCGCAGCCTGGATCCCATCGATCCCGACTGTCCCTGCTACACCTGCCGCCACTTCAGCCGCGCCTACTTGTGCCACCTCATCCGCGCCCAGGAGATCCTGGGCTATACCCTGCTTTCTATCCACAACATCACGGAGCTGATGCGCTACACCCAGAAGATGCGTCAGGCCATCTTGGAAGGCCAATTTCATGAGCACTGGGATCCCTGGAGCTAAGCCGGCCGGGAGATTTGTCTGGAAGCATCTGATCCATTTTGGTAGAATAAATACATGGGATAGTACGTGCATTTAAGCTATCCCATGTAGCCGCAGGAAGGAGTCAGATCATGGCTATCCGAACCCTCAGCAGCGTGATTGAACAGCACATCGCCGGCCTTCCGGGCTTGATTGCTGTTTTGATAGGGCGGGCCACTGATGGTGCTACAGTAGCCAAAGTAACCTACGTCAGCGATTCCCAAGAGGAGCAAGCCCTAGAACGTTTGGGCACCTACGCCGGCGACCTAGTCCAAGCCAACAGTCGTCTATGCCAGCTTGTCAGCTCTGACCAAGAGGCGGACTACCTTTTGGCCGGCACTTCGGCGTTGCGGGTTGTCATCAAAGCGTTTCCCAAAAGCCCCTACTTTGTGTTACTCCTGACCCGTTCCATCACCGACCTCAGAGCCATTTCAGAGCGCATCAAAGCCATTCTGATTGACGGAAAGCCGCTACTGCCCCCTGTGCAGGACAGCACCATGTCTTTGGCTCAGGCTCTGATGGACTATGCCAAGCGCTACGCTCCGGATCCCAACTTTGTGGCTCTGCGCCTGTCTTTGAAAACGGGCCTAGACCGCAACCGTCTCGAAAAGGGCGCCCTGAGCCGTCAGGAGCTGCGCATTCTCTACAAAGCAGTGGCAGATCTCTTGGGCCGAGAGCGCCTGCCTATTGCCATGCCGGTCTGAGTAGTCGAGAATAGCTGGCGAGGTTTGTCTGAGGGCAGTTGCTGCGCTTGTGGGATCCCCTATTGTTTATCTGAGTTCACTTGCCTATGCTTGAGCATCTACATCTCGACCGCAACCGCAAGCTGATCTCCCTGTTTGGAGAGCCGGTTATCTTCCACTGCCATCACTACAACCTCTTCCTGCAGCAGACCATCGAAGATCCCGACTGGATCGATGGAGTGGGAATTCTGCGCACCGCAGCTCAGGAGATTTTCTACAGCCTTCTGTACGGAGCTTTCAAGGCTCTTGGCATTCAGGAGACCCAAGAGCGCCTGGCAGTGGCAGCTCAGATCTTCAGTTTTTTAGGATTTGGGCGGCTGGCGTTTGAGGTGACACCTTCAGGCGGGGAAGTGCAGCTTACCCATTCTCACTATGCAGAAGGTTGGCTGAGCAAGTACGGAGAGCAGGTCAGCCGCACGCGCCCGATTGACCACTTGGCGGTGGGCTATGTGGCAGCAGCTCTGGATGCCACGTTTGGCGAGCTGGGGAGCTACACGGCAGAAGAAACGGAGTGCATGGCCGTTACGCGCAAGGATCACTGCGTGATCCAGGCCACTCGGCTGCCGCGGCCCCAGTTGTTGACTCCTAGTCCAGGGATGGGCAAGTTGATCGAGCAGCCGCTCCAGTTCCCCCGGCCCACAACAGCAGTGGACTACGATGCGGTCAACGAAGCTCTGTGGGGCTTGCCTTTGGCCGGAGATGAGCGGGGGCAAATTCGCGCGTTTAACGTGTTGCTAACGCGCATGCCTGCCAACTACTGCAACCGCATTCAATATCGCTTTTTACAGGAGCTGAAGGCGGTGCGGGCTGAGCTGATGGGGGTGGGGGAAGCTCTCATCCGCGAGTCGGGGCATGTTTGTGTCTTCTACACCTTCGGCAACATCATGGAATCGGTGGAGTGGGAAACCCTGGTGGGGCCGATGCTGGAGAAGGACACGGACTGGATCCACGGCGGCTATGCGGTGGCCAGCAGTCTGGGGTGGGGTCGCTGGCAGGCTTTGGAGGTGGTGAGCGGCGAGTCTTGCCGGGTGGCCATTGATGGCAACTACGAAGCCAACTACTTTTTGGCTTCCTACCCACGGGCAGAGGATCCCGCCTGCTATTTTGCTCAAGGGGCGGTGCCGGCGATAATGAATCTGGTCTACAACGGCAACATCCAGCAGAAGCCGGTTTTGGATCAAGTCTTCTACAACCGCCTCTTCCAGCGGGGTGGGCTCTTCCACGGCCAGGAGACCAAGGCCAGAGAGAAGGGGGATCCCTGGTGCGAGTTCTACGCCGCTCGCGTCAGCGGGACGGAGTCCTTGCGGATGTAGGGATCCATGCAGGTGCGTGTCCTCAGGCGGCGGGAGTGTGGGGCTGGGTGGGCCACCGACCTGCTGCTGCCACGTTGCCTTGTCTGGTCGGAGGTAGAGGCTCTGGCCCAGGAATGGGGAGCCGCTTGTCGCTGTTTTCAAGGGCAACTGGTGTGGCTGGATCTGCCCTCAGGCCGGATTACGGCTTCGTTGCGGGTGCCCCGCCTGACGCTGCGACTCCACGATGCCAACGCTGAGGCGCAGATCTTAAATCGTTTGCAGCAGTTGGCCAAGTCTTCTGGTTCCCAGACAGAGGGAAGTTAAGGGCAAAACGAGAAGTTTAGCTTGGCACCGACATTTTGCGGCAGACTATCGACCAATGCAGGATCGACTTTCCAGGAGTGCCATGCGCCCACCAAGTTCGAGCCTGCTGAGGAACTGGGAGCCGCGTTCATACTCGCTCATAGTCATAATGTATGCAGCATGCATGCAGCTCGGTACCTACCTTGCCATAGCAAAGAGAGTGCTCCATTCTTGGTTGGGCACACCCGGCTTGGCGATGATCTCAAGGATGCGATTTTGGGCGGCGGGCTGGAATAAACTTTCGACGGCCACTTGGGCTACTTTCGTGCGGGGGATGCTGCCGTCAAAGAGGGTATCCGCCTTGGACAGGACAATACCGTCGTTATTATCCTGATTTTTCAGGCCCCCCGGTCGAACGATGGTGTAGGTGAGGCCGCTTTTTTGCAGGTATTCTTCTGCGCGTTTTTTCCACACTAGGATCAGCCAAAACAAGTTGAGGGGATGGAACAGCTGGGAAACACACAGGGAAGAGATTAAAACAAAGTGTTGGATCCCTTTGGCTTTGGCCACATCGACCAGGTTCTTGGTGCCTTCATAGTCGACTCGGTAGGGCTGAAAGGGATCCCAACTGGGCCTGGCCCCGGTGGCACAGAGCACCACCGTGCATCCTTCCATGCCTGTCTCCAGCGTGGCCGGATCCAGCACATCCCCCACCACCACTTCCGCTTCGCGGGGCAAAACCCGAGCGGCCAGCTCATGGCTGCGCACCAGCGCCCGTACCGGGATGTCGCGGCCCACCAACTCTTTGACAATGCGGCGTCCGGTTTCTCCTGTAGCCCCTGCAACAAAAGCCTGCATAAGTTTCTCCTGCAAAGCTGTTTATACCCGGTGTAGCTGTTTGAGGATTTGCGGTGGCCCCATCTGCCATTATCTTCCCAAAATCGGCCTCAGGTTCCCTCTTTTCCATGACAGGATGGTAGGGATCTCACACCCCAGTTATTAGATGGTTGCCCAAGGTGCTCCTACCGCCTACGAGGCTCAAACCCAAGCTCTCGCCCAATCTCTGTTGGCTTCTCTTTGGGGAGAGAAGAGATCCCTGCTGGCCCAGTGGCGGGATCAACTGCGCTGGGAGGACAAGCTGCTGGCCTGGGCGATGGAGAACCCCCACCTGCGCACCCAGTTGTTCCGCTTGATTGATGTCTTGCCCAGCTTGAAAAGCAAGGCTGAGGTGGCCCGCCATTTGCAGGAGTATCTTTCAGATCCGGCGGTGGAATTGCCGGGAATGCTGAAAAGCCTGCTCAACTTTGCAGACCCCGACTCCCTGCCAGGGCAGTTGGCTGCCACCACCCTCACCGCTGCCGTGGAAGCCTTGGCCCGTCGATACATTGCCGGAGAAACTCTACAGCAAGTCAGCAAAACTCTGGAAGCTCTGCACCGGCAGGGTATGGCTTTCACGCTGGATTTGCTGGGGGAAGCCGTCATCACCGAAGCGGAAGCCCAATCCTATCTGGATCGCTATCTGCAGGTGATGGAGCATTTGGCAAAGATGGTCAAAACCTGGCCACAACCGCAGCCTGTGCCGCAAGTGTCGGTGAAGCTGACAGCCTTCTATTCCCAGTTCGATCCCATCGATCCCCTGGGGGCCAAAGCCAAAGTGGGGGAACGGATTCGCATCCTGTTGCGCCGGGCAGAAGCTCTGGGAGTCGGGATCCATTTCGACATGGAGCAGTACCGCTACAAATCCCTCACCCTGGCCATTTTGCAGGAGCTGCTGCTGGAGCCGGAGTTCAAAAGCCGCACCGACGTTGGCCTGACGCTGCAGGCCTACCTGCGGGATAGCTACACCGATCTGCAAAACCTGATCGCCTGGGCCAAAGAGCGGGGATCCCCGGTGACGGTGCGCTTGGTCAAGGGGGCCTACTGGGATCAAGAGACCATCCTGGCGGCGCAAAAGCACTGGCCACAGCCGGTTTACAACAGCAAGTCTGCTACCGACGCCAACTTCGAGCGCATGACCCAGCTTTTGTTGGAGCACCACACCCATCTCCACGCCGCCATCGCCAGCCACAATGTGCGCTCTCAGGCCAAAGCCATCGCCATTGCCCAAGCCCTGGAGGTGCCCCAGTCTGCTTTTGAACTGCAGGTGCTCTATGGCATGGCCGATCCCCTGGCCAAGGCCTTGGTGCAGAAGGGACAGCGGGTGCGGGTGTACTGCCCCTACGGGGAGCTGCTGCCGGGTATGGCCTACCTGATCCGGCGTTTGCTGGAAAACACCGCCAACACCTCTTTCCTGCGGCAAAGCGTTCAGGGCTACAACCCCGAGCAGCTGTTGGCCCCGCCGGTCTTGGACGAGGGATCCGTTTTCCAGGCTCCTTCTCTCTCGTTTGCCGCCGCTCCCGATACGGATTTCAGCCAGCCCCAGCAGCGGGATCCCTTTTTTCAGGCATTGGACGAGATCCGGCCTCAACTGGGTCAGAGGGTTCAGCCCTGGATTGCCGGAGAATATCGCCCCACCCGACAAGCCATGCTCTCCCTCAACCCTGCGGATCCTGAACAGGTGGTGGCGGAAATTGGGTTGACCGAGCCGGAACAGGTGGAGCAAGCCTTGGCAGCGGCCCAGGCCAGCTTTCCCATCTGGAGACGCACCCCTGTGGCTGTGAGGGCCGGGATCCTGCGGCGGGTGGCGGAGCAAATCGAAGCCCAGCGGGCGGAGCTGGCTGCCTGGATGGTGCTGGAGGTGGGCAAGCCCATCGCCCAGGCCGATGGGGAAATTTCTGAGGCCATCGATTTTTGCCGCTACTACGCCCAACAGATGGAGGCCCTGGATCGGGGACGGGAGTGCAACCTGCCCGGCGAAACCAACCATTACCACTACCAGCCCCGCGGTGTGGCGGTGGTGATCGCCCCCTGGAACTTCCCCCTCTCCATCCCCTGTGGCATGACAGCGGCGGCTTTGGTGGCCGGAAACTGCGTGCTCCTCAAACCGGCAGAACAATCCTCGCTGATCGCGGCCAAGCTGGCGGGCTTTATCCTCAAGGCGCTGGAGGAAGCCGGGATCCCGGAGGGTGTCTTTCAATTCCTGCCGGGGGTGGGCGAAGCCATCGGCCCCCTGTTGGTTCAAGACTGGCGGGTGCACCTGATTGCCTTCACCGGATCCCAGGCGGTGGGTTGCCAGATCCTCGCCCAAGCCGCGCAACTGCAGCCGGGCCAGCACCACATCAAACGGGTCATTGCCGAGATGGGGGGCAAAAACGCCATCCTCATCGACGAAAGCGCCGACCTGGATCAGGCGGTCAAAGGGGTGGTCAACTCCGCCTTTGGCTACAGCGGCCAGAAATGCTCCGCCTGCTCGCGGGCGATCGTTTTGCAGTCCATTCACGACCTGTTCTTGGGGCGGCTCATCGAGGCGGTGCGCTCTTTAAATGTGGGGGATCCAGCCCACCCCAGCACCCAAGTTGGCCCGGTCATCGATGCAGAGGCCCAAGCTCGCCTGCAACAGGCCATTCAATCGGCTAAGGCTGATGCCCGCCTCGACCTCAGCCTGCCCGTGCCGGAAAAAGGCTACTTCGTCGGCCCCACTGTGTTCAGCCAGGTGGATCCCCAGTCAGAGCTGGCGCAGCGGGAGCTGTTTGGCCCGGTTTTGGCGGTGATCTCAGCGCCGGACTTTTCTTCTGCTCTGCAGATGGCCAATGCCACCCCCTACGCCCTCACCGGCGGTCTCTACAGCCGCACCCCTTCCCACATTCAACAGGCTCGCCAGGACTTTGCCGTCGGCAACCTCTACATCAACCGCGAGATCACCGGGGCGTTGGTGGAGCGGCAGCCCTTCGGCGGCTTCAAGCTCTCCGGCGTGGGATCCAAAGCCGGCGGCCCCGACTACCTGCTGCAATTTTTAGAGCCGCGCACCGTAACCGAAAACACGCAACGGCAGGGCTTTGCTCCCATCGAGGGATCCTGAGGATAGGGCTTGGGAAAGCTCATTGGACAGGCTTGGCCACATCCCCAACCTTGAAGCCTGCCCCGCTGAGAATGCGTCCCACACTGGAGCTGTCATCCACCTCCGTCAGTTGGACCTGTCCGGCTGGCTCAGTCAATTTGCGCAAGACTGTCCCCGTGGCCGGATCCTTCACCTCGCGGACGACGCGCTCCACAGAAAGAATCAATCCCACCCGATAGCCATCGCGGCTGCCCTTGTTCAGGATCACCTGGTTGCCGTAGACATCCGCCACCAAGGCGTCAACCGTTGGCAGAGAGCGAGGCTGAGCTGCCAAGCGCCCGGCAAAACCGGCCAACTGCTGGGCAATTTGCTCCACCGCTTGTTGGCTTGCCAATACCAACAGCTTCTCTTCGTTGCTGGTGGCGGATCCCCCGCCAAAGCCGGCAACCGTGACCGTGCTATCCGACTGGCTGGCGTTGCCTTTGCCCTCGACCACGGCCAAGATCTCGGCAGTACTGGTGCTCACCAAGCGGGCATTCAGCTGCACGTTGGCATCGGCATCCACTGACTCAGCGCCCACCGCCAGCGGGAAGCTGCCGAAGGGAGTTAAGACCGGTGCCCCACCCCCAGAACGGCGCACAGACACATCAAACTGGGTCACACTGCCGAGGATCACCGCATCGACCCCTAGGATCCGGCCTACCTGAGCAGCGGTGTTGGCATCCAGTCGACCGGATAGACCCAGGTTCTGCTCGGCCAAGATCGCGTCCAGCCGCGAGCGCTCGATGACGGAAAAGGTGCCATCTCTCACCAGCCGATCCACCAACAGGTCGCTCACCCCCCGAGAAGCCTCGCGGAAGCTGTAGGGATTGCTGAGGCTGCTGAAATCAAAGTCCAAGACTGCAATCCGAGGACGGGATGTGGGTTGCGGCGCTTGTCCCACCTGTCTGGGGGCAGAGAGGGTGCAGCGAATGTCTTGGGGAAATTGCTGGCAGAGGGCTGGATTGGCGGATTGGGCCACCACCGGGATCCCTGTCCAGCCTAGGCTTACCAAAGGGATCCCGAACAGCAAAACGGAAGAGAGGTTGCGCATGGTTAAACGATCTCCTAGATCTGGGAAGTGGCCACAGTTACTCTCAGCTTGCACCCAAAAGAGCTTCAGGGCGGTGACCGGTATCACCTGGCAGCTAAGGGCTAAGGATCCTGACGTCGCCTGTTCCCAGAAGATGCCCTACACTCTACCGACTACAAGGTTGTTGAAAAAAGGGATTGAGAAGGTTTGTATAGAAGAGTTGACAAATCTCAACCCTGTTGAGCAAAGGTACTCGCTCTCTGCAATTGACATCCTCCCCGGCCTGAAGGCCGGAGATTCCTACCACGCTACGCATGGATGGCTCCTTGCGCAGTCGTCTCGGCGGGTTCCTGCTTCCGACCGCCCGTGCAGTTCGATCCAC
>NZ_JBSSAH010000049.1:0-20765 GCF_054058415.1 Thermostichus sp. MS-CIW-38
CTTGGCTCATAAGTTCATTGTACTTCATCAAAGCGCATTCCTCCCGGCACTGACCCTACGGGTACAGTGCGGGGCTCCTGCGATTTCTAGCTGAACCGAGGCTCACGGTATAGTGGTTCAGGCGAATCCGATGAGTGCAGAGGGATCCCTGCCCATCCTTCAACCTAGTCCGGTTGGGTCGAACCCTCGCCAAGGTGTCTGTTGTGGAGAGGAGATGAATGCTGAAGCCAAAGCGTGCCTGCCGGCCCCTGCTGCCGACTTGTGGGGGCTCGGATTCCCCCACCGCAAAAGGTTGCCCTGCTGTAGCTTATATAACTTTGGCGCTCTTGGCGCTCAGCTTGGTCGGTTGCGGCGAGGGAACAACTCCCCTGGGCCCACTGGAAAATGTCTTTCTGCGGGCAGATGATTTTGAAATTACAGGGGGATCCCCGGCAGCGGGCGCAGTGGGGCCCTACCTACAGTTCAACATGCGGCGGCAGCGGGATAACCAAATCCTAAATCGCCCCCTTAATGTCTATGTGGACAATGCCGGGCTGGCAGAAAGGCGGAATCCCCTTTTGGATAACCAAAACCGTCCTATTCTCTTACAGCGCTCGGTGGCCTTCTTGGGCAATGGGCTGGATCTGAACAGAGATGGCCAGCCGGATCTGCCCCCCAAAGAACCCCCCAACTTCACCAGTGGCCCGCTGCTGCCCTACACCCCGCCCAATCAGTGGCAAAGCCGGGCTGCCCTTGCCTATGTCCCCGGACAGGCCAATATCCCCGGACGGAGTCCCAGCGACCGCTTTGGCATCTACTTTTCTTCCATCCTGCCCTACACCGGGCAGCTTCGCTTTCGCGCCCGCGACGAGCTGGGCAATGCCTTTGCCCGCACCTTTGAGGTCACCTACCCGCCGGCAGCCAGCCGCGCCACGGTCACGGTTACCTTGGCCAACCTCACCGCCACTGCCCAAGAGCCGGTTCTCATTGCCATTTGTAACCAGTTGGGAGCTGCTGCCGTGGTGGGCCTGCGGAGTGGCACGTTCACCGAGCTGGTGGATCTCCTGCCGGCCCCAGGGCTGCCGGTAGATCCCACCTTGAGCGAGCCCATCCGCTATGTGGCCGAGGCTTATCAATTTAACCGCGATCGAGCCGTCATCCGCGTTTCCCAGAATCCCACGGATCCCAGCCGCATGAGCGTTCCTCTACTGGGATTTGAAGGGACAACCGGTCGGGCAGATCTGACGCTGGTGAACTCCGCAGGGGATCGGCTGACTTGCTTCAACGATCGGCTTTCGGATCTGCGGGATACGTTTTCTGACTTTTTCAGATAGTCAATTCAAATAGCAATGAGACACTGGCCAGTAGAATAGTCCGACTCGCAAAAGCAGGCCTTGTCACTTCATCAACAGAAGTTCCTCCATCTGCATGCATCCTTGCCCTCTTGAAAGCACTGCGGTCGCTTCAAACTAGATTGAGACGCTCCCCAAGCGTTCCGCGCTGCTTTTACCGACTCCCATACCCTTCCCTTCCGCTGTATGACCGGCTCTGTACGTCTGTGGGTCTGCTCCCTTCCTGGACATGCCCTACGACTCTCTCTCAGGTCAAGGCTTCTTTACTGAGGTCTACTGGCATGCCATCCTACCTGTAACGTCATCTCATCCTCAACTGAATTGACCATAGATCTGGAATCGTTTTACTGGTGTGCGAAGCAACTATACTTGCAATGTCGTGAAAGCGGCTCAACCGACAAAACCTCAGGGCAGATGCTGCAAGGCCAGCGCCAACTGTTCGTACTCTGCCAAATGGTTGTAGACCTGAGCCGAGATGCGTACCCAAAGCTGCCCGGCGAAGGGGATGATCGGAACCTCAATGCGGTACTTGTACCAGAGGTAATCGTGAAGCCGACGGGCGCGCTCCTCAAGAGGAAGCTCAGGGATCCACTGCTGCCAAAATGGCGGCAAGGGTAGGGTGGCCATAAAGCCCAACATCTTTTCGGGGGCGGGCGGGATCCCCTCAAGAGCCTCCAAGAGCAACTGCCGCGCCTGCAGCAGCAGAGTGTGGTTGTGCTGACGGATGTTGTCCAGTCCCACCCCTTGGATAAACGCCAGGGCTGCTGAAATGGCCAACCAAGCGCTGGGATCCCGTGTGCCCACCCAGTCGAACTCCGCTGTGAACCCTTGCCCATAGCCGTGGGAGATCACCGTAGGATGAGTTTGGGCCTGTCGATAGGGGGCCACCCACAAAAAGGCACAGCCTTTCGGGGCAAACAGCCACTTGTGGGCATTGCCGGTGTACCAATCGGCTCCTAGCTTTTCCAACTCCAAGGGGAGAACTCCGGGGGCATGGGCGCCATCCACCAAAACCGGGATCCCGCGCTCCCGACAGAGGCCGATCAGCTCAGGCAGGGGGTAGATCAGAGCCGTAGGCGAGGTGAGGTGATCCAACACCGCCAGGCGAGTTTGGGGAGTGAGGATGGCCTCGAAGGCCGCGATAACCTGCTCTGGCCCCGCAATGGGGAAAGGGATCTGCGCCTCAACTGGGATGGCTCCCCACTGGGCACAGATGTACTGCAATGCCTGACGAACAGCCCCGTAACCGTGGTTGGTGCAGGCGATCTGATCCCCTGGCCGGAACCGCAGCGAGCGCAAAACGGCATTGACCCCGCTGGTGGCATTTTCCACAAACACCAAATTTTCGGGTTCGGCCCCGACGAAATGGGCCAGTTCTGCTGCCGCCGCCCGCAAGGCTCGAGGAAGTTCCTCTCCCATAAACTGCACCGGCTGAGCCTCAAGGCGTTCCCGCCATACACTCTGGGCCTGCAACACCTTTTTCGGGGTCGCGCCGTAGGAGCCGTGATTCAAAAAAACGGCTTGCGGATCCAGTCCCCACAAGGAGCGTTCGCAAAGCGGTGCATCGGCGCTGAGGGCAGAGCTAAAGCGAGGAGAAGTGGATCCCAGGTTGGAGAAGAAAGGCATGGTTCACTCCCTCTGTCCCTGGACGATGCAGGAAAAAGATGGGGGAATTGCTGCGATCTGTGTGAGGGGTTTGCTCAGAAATCCGAAGATATCAACACCTATCAACACCGCTGATGTGGAGACCAATGGCATCTCGACTGAATGTCAGAACCTAAGGCTCTTTGAGACGGATTCTCTTAGGTTGATCTATTGGCCGTCACCCAATTCTGGGCCGAGATCCGAGATAGGGGCAATTTTGCTGAGCTTGATTTTAGGGTTGCTGGCAGCAAATTGCTGTAAAGTCCACTCGTTCTTAAACAGAAGAACGGGCCTGTCTTGAATGTCTTTAACAACTAGGGTGTTAAACAAGCTGGGGATGTTCTCCAGCGCCTTCCAGCCATTCTCGACCCAGCGAGCCAGTGTGTAGGGCAACATCTCCAGTCGGGTTTCGACGTTGTATTCACTTTCAAGGCGATACTGCAAAACCTCAAACTGCAACTGGCCCACCGCTGCCACAATCGGATCCCGTTTGGAATCGTCGATAGAGTACATGATTTGTACAGCCCCTTCTTCCCGCAGTTCCGCTACCCCTTTCTGGAACTGCTTAAATTTGGAAGGATTGGGATTCTTCAAGTAGGCAAACAGCTCAGGAGAAAAGCTAGGGATCCCGGCGTAGCGCAGCTTCGGGCCGGTGTAGATGGTATCCCCAATGGTGAAGATGCCGGGATTATTCAGGCCGATCACATCCCCAGGGTAAGCTTCATCGATGGAGATGCGCTCTTGAGCAAACAACTTCTGGGGATAAGATAGGCGAATGGGACGATTGAGTCGGGCATGGTTGACCACCATATCCTTCTCAAACTTGCCGGAACAGATGCGCACAAAAGCAACGCGATCCCGATGGCGGGGATCCATGTTGGCCTGCAGTTTAAAGACGAAGCCCGTAAACTCAGGATGTTCGGGCGGGATCAGTCCGGCAGTGCTCTCGTGAGGCATTGGCGGTAAGGAATACTCCAAAAATGCATTGAGGAAAAGCTCCACCCCAAAATTGGTCATGGCACTGCCGAAAAAGACCGGGGTTTGTTTGCCAGAATGCACCTGTTTTAGATCCAAGGTGGGCATGAGACCATCCAGCAGTTCCAGCTCTTCCTTGAATTGGTAATACAAGTCCTTGTCGATCAACTCCTCAATTTGCGGATCCCCAAGTTTAATGACGGTATCTTGAACTTTTAGCCGCCCCCCAGATACCCGCTCAAAGAAATGAAACTCCTGAGTTCGGCGGTCAAATAGCGCAGTAAACCGCTCGCCTGAGCCAATTGGCCAGTTGACAGGATAGGGCTTGAGGCCCAGTTCTGTCTCAATTTCATCCATCAGCTCCAAGGGATCCCGACTTGGGCGATCCATCTTGTTGATAAAGGTAAAAATCGGCAGCCCCCGCATCTGACACACTTCAAACAGCTTGCGGGTCTGGGTTTCCAACCCTTTGCCGGCATCTTCCAGCATCACGGCATTGTCAGCCGCTGCCAGGGTGCGATAGGTGTCTTCGCTGAAGTCCTGGTGGCCGGGAGTATCCAGCAGATTGAGACGAATGTTGCGGTAATCAAATTGCAGGACGGTAGAGGTGATGGAAATACCCCGCTGCTTTTCCAGTTCCATCCAGTCGGAAGTGGCCCGCTTTTGCGCCCGACGGGCCTTCACAGCTCCCGCTTCTTGAATGGCCCCCCCGTACAACAGCAGCTTTTCGGTGAGGGTGGTCTTCCCCGCATCGGGATGGGAAATAATGGCAAAGGTGCGCCGTTGCTCTACAGCTTTGGCCAAATCAAGTTCTTTCATCAACTGTTGCCGCTCCACTACAACCTGGTCGTTTTAAAGAAGATGACGTTGCAATGCTGTCCCCTAAACGATGGGAGAAATAGGGAGAAGATAGAAAAACAAAAGTGAGAAGTAGGGTGAATAATGCACTTGATGATAATGGGCTTGGGTTGCCGCCAGGTAGCGAGGGGGAGAGAGCACAGGCCGAAAAGCGCGAAAAGCCAACAGAACCATTTTGACCCTAGCACAGGAACAGGGATCCCTGTTGTCTGGCATACTGGCGGAGATCTTGAGGGGGAATTTCCCAGGCCAACCGGCCAGAACTCAAAGCAGATGCTGCTCGTTGTTGTTGCGCAACGCTGACGTGAAGAGCAGTTGCTCAATCGTGGCAATGGTGAAGTTTTGGCTGATCACCAGCCGCTCGACGCGAATGCGGTGGGCTTGCAGGAGGCAATCTTGCTGCAAGGGCTTGGGCAATTGTTCCCAATGATCCAGCAGGACTTCCAGCAAAATCTCGCCCGGTAGCCCGGTGGCGCTTTCCAGGGATCCCAGCTTTTCTACCCTCTCGGCAGACCATTTGAGGGTAAGCTTTTGCAGGCCCAGTTGTGCATCCAGAGCCTCGCGGGGATCCGACTGGGCAGTGTGCCCATGATAGGCGCCATTGCGGCGAACCCCATTGCCGGTGCCGGCGGTAGCAGGGGGCAAAAGCTCGGCTGGCCCTTCGGTTGGCGGTGGAGTACCGGCCCATTTGGCCGGACTGACCTGGGGTGGGGAGACAACCCTTTCCACCTCGACCGGAGCGGGCGACAAGTTGGACAAGGGATCCGCATCCCGAGAAGGAGCTTCAGGTGTGGAGAGCACACTGGCCAGGAGAGGCATCCGTCCTGCGTCTGGTGGGGTTGTGGCAACCTGGCACAGAGGGGACGAGGCGGCGGCAGATGGATCGGGCTCAACATCTAATGCCGCAGGGTGAGGCAGATCCAGGGAATCCGTCCCCCTGTTGTCCTCTGGACGGTGCGGAGCCTCAACGCCATCGGCAGCCGTAGGCGCAAGTTCCATCGGCTCTGGCTGCTTATTCACCCCCATGCGCGAGAGCAGATCCGCCTTGGTGGGGCCGGTGGGCAATTTTTTTTTGGGAGGCTTCTTGGCGGTAGCCATGTTAGCGGGCCTCCAGCACAGCCTTGAGGATCTCGCGATAAGGTTGGGCCAGGAGATCTTCCCCTGCCTCCGCCAAGGACCAGCCCATGCTGTTGGTTTGCTGAACGACCGTACTTTGCCGCACCGGCGTAAAAATGGGGATCCCTTGCATCATTTCCGCCAAGGCTTCCACCGCGGCCCGCGACATTTTGGTGCGGTTGTTGCCCACCCACTGTTCCCGTGTGGGGAGCACCCCCAAAAACTTGGGCACATGAAAATCCAGCTCTTCCAATTCTTTCAACAGCACCAGGGTACTTAGGGCCCCCATCACCCCCTTTTGGGTACATTCCGTCGGCACCACCAGCAGATCGGCGCTGAGAATGCTGTTGTAGGTGAGCAACCCTTTCGAGGGGGGGCTGTCGATGACCAAAAAGTCATACTCCGGCAAAATCGGTCGCAAAGCCCGCTTCAAAAACAGCTCCCGCCCCGGCTCCATTACGATCGCATCCATAGCCCGCGAGAGACTGTAATCGCTGGGGGCCAACCACAGCCGCTCCTGGCGATCCTCATTCAACGGCGGACGGATAATCTCCCGAATGTGAACCCGATCCGCCCCCGGCAAAATCGTCTCGGCAATGGTGGCCGACTCCGACAGATCCGTCCAGCCCATCCACTGGCTCAGGTTGCCCTGTGGGTCAAAGTCAACAGCCAGCGTCTTGCCATGCTCGGCCAGCATGATGGCCAAGTTGAGGGCGGCTGTGGTCTTTCCGGATCCCCCACTCAAACAGGCAACGGTGATGACAAGCGCCGTTCTGCCAGACATGAGTTATCCCCTCGTAGCCCATCCCCTAACACTATAGCTAGGGTTAAGCAATGGTGTTCACACTTCAGATAGGGATCTCGCCGCTGGGAATGGCCTACAGGGATCCAGCCGCTGGGAGCTGAGCTTCCTCAGTTCTTTTCGATCCTCGGATTGAATTCTCAGAGGGAAGACACAAACCGGTGCAGCCGCTGCAGCCCTTTTTCGAGGGTGGTGCGGTCGGCAGCGTAGGAAAGGCGAATGTAGGAATCTGCCCCAAAGGCTACCCCCGGCACAGCAGCCACGTGGTGTTCCTTGAGCAGCTGCCGGCAAAACTCCACCGAACTTAACCCGGTTTGGCCGATGTTGACAAACACATAAAATGCGCCCTCCGGCTCCGGGCAAGTCACCCCCGGCAAGGTGCGGATCCCGTCCAGCATCAGATCTCGCCGCTGCCAGAATTCTTGGCGCATTTTTTCCACAGCCGCTGCCGATAGGGGGCTGGTCAGGGCTTCCAGAGCACCGTACTGGGCGAAGGTGCAGACATTGGAGGTGCTGTGGCTTTGCAGGTTGATGGCCGCCTCAATGATGGGCTTGGGCCCGGCCAAGTAGCCCACCCGCCAGCCGGTCATGGCGTAGGCTTTGGCGAAGCCACTGCTGAGAATCAGGCGCGGCATCAAGTCAGGGCAAAGGGATCCCAGGCTGATGTGGCGGGCTTGTCCATAAACCAGCTTTTCGTAGATCTCGTCGCAGATCACGTACAGATGGGGGGCGGAGAGGATCACCTCTGCCAGAGCTGCCAGCTCGTGCTGGTGGTAAACGGCTCCGGTGGGGTTGGCCGGCGAGTTGAGAATCAGCAGCTTGCTGCGGGGGGTGAGGGCCTGGCGCAGTTGGGCGGCGGTGAGCTTGAACCCCTGGGCCTCTTCCGTCTGCACCTGCACAACCTTTGCCCCTGCCAAAATGGCAATTTCGGGGTAGCTGACCCAGTAGGGAACAGGCAAGATCACTTCATCGCCGGGATCCAGCAGCACCATGGCCAGGTTAAACAGGGTTTGCTTGCCGCCGTTGCTGATCAGGATTTGGTCGTGGCTGAACTGCAGGCCGTTTTCCTGCCGCAGCTTATCGGCCACTGCTTGGCGAAGGGCGGGGATCCCAGCGGTGGGGCCGTAGCGGGTTTTGCCATCT
Organism: Thermostichus sp. MS-CIW-38; assembly: GCF_054058415.1. Lineage (NCBI taxonomy): Bacteria > Bacillati > Cyanobacteriota > Cyanophyceae > Thermostichales > Thermostichaceae > Thermostichus > Thermostichus sp. MS-CIW-38. Next base: position 7,870 of record NZ_JBSSAH010000049.1, read on the forward strand.
TCCAGAGCACGGATGGCCGCGGCCCGAATGTGGTCAGGTGTATCGAAATCCGGCTCGCCTGCGCTCAAGCTACACACATCCAGCCCCTCTGCCTGCATGGCTTTAGCCAGAGCCGAAATGGATAGCGTGGGGGAAGGGGATAGATGGGCGACCCGTTGGGACAAGCCGGCAGCAGACACCATCGGTTGGGAAGCTCTTTGGTTTATTTTAAGGTTCTCAAGCAGGGCCAATCTAGATAGCTAGGCTACTGCGGTCAACAGGCGGGTACCATCCACCAACAGCAGTTTGTTGCCCTCTCGCTCTGCCAACAGATCCCAAAACTCGCCCGCCACAGCTCCGGGCAAGAACCCTTCCAAGCGCAATTGCAGAGGAGCAAATTGCTTGGTTCCCTGGGGCTTGCGCCGCACGGTCACCTCAACAAAGCCATCGTGGGGCTCGACAATGCCGCGGATGTTAAAGCCTTCCTCTGTGTCCTCAGGGGCAGGCAAAAACGGTTCTTCTTCCCACTCTGGGTCTTGCTCCTCTTCCGGCAGGGCCAGGATGCGGATGATGCTCAAGCCCAAAGCCCCCCCTGAACGCGGCTGCGGCTGCACGTAGTACCAGTAGGTATGGCCGCTCTTGATGCAGTGCTCGAAGGGGCCGAGAAGCTCGGCGCGTCCGGGGGTAGCCGGATATTCTGCTCCGTCAGAGGCAACCAAGGTTGCCTGCGCATAAGTCTTGGGGATCGATTTCATGGATCCCTTAATCAGGCCCAAAGCGCGGAACTGGTAGGGGTGGGCGGGAGGAGGCAATGGGTTCATGGCGGCCAGATCTTGGAAAGCCAGGGAAGTAGAGTCCATCATCTTATCCTATGGCGATCCTCAGATTGGAATATCCAGGGCTTTCCTCAGCATCGCCTCCAGCTCATCGCCCTGCCGACTTGCGCACCGCGATCAAGCTGCTGGTGGTGCCCAGAAAAACCCCCATCCCCAACAACATCGACGGCAAGAGCCAAAACTCCAGTTGGCTGCGATCTGCCTGCATCACCTTGAGGAAGGGCAAGGCAATCAACTGCTCCAGCAGCTCCTGCAGCAACTGCTGGGATCCCAAGATCAATCCCCAAGCTCCCACTGCGCTGATCACCCCAAACAGGCACCCTTGCAAAATAAAGGGCAAGTAAATCCAGGCTGCTGTCGCCCCCACCAATTGCATCACCTCGATCTCCCGCCGCCGCGCCATGACGATGAGGCGAATGGTGGTGGTGATGACCGCCACCGCTGTTAGGGCCAACACGCCGGTAATGGTCAGGGATCCCAGCCGTAGCATGTCCTGGAGCTGGGCCAGTTGCTCCACAATGCGGTCGCCGTAGTAGACCTCATCCACCCCTTCCAGTTGGCGAATCTGCTCCGCCACTTCCCCCAAGGCTTCGGTGGAATCCGCCTTAACCCGCAGAGCATCCACCAAGGGGTTCTCCCCCAACTGGGTTTCCATGGCCGCCTCGTCTTGGATCCCCATTTCCAGCAAAAGGTTGCGCCAAGCCTGGTCTTTGGTGATGACCTTCACCTCGGCCACATGAGGCAGTTGGGCGACCTGAGGTTGCAGCTCCACCCCCTGCCGTTCCGGCTCCAGGTAGACGGAGATCTCCAGTTGTCCTCCCAGCGACTGCACCGTGGCATCCACGCCCCAGGACAGCTCAACGCCGATCCCCACCAAGAACAGCAACACCAGCAGGGTGCTCACAGCGGCCCAGTTCAGCCAGCCCCCCCGCCGCAACCCCAAAAAAGTCTCCTGTAGGAGATAGCGAATTTTATTGAGAAGTCGGGAGAGAGATTGCATGCTGTTCTCCATCCAACAATCAATGGGCTCAGACCCTTGCCCCCTGGAGCTCAACAGAGCCTGTGGAGAGCAAAATAGGGATCCCGGCAGCCCTCAGCGCAGATCATACAGGCGCCCTCCCTCCATGCGCACCACCCGGTGGCCGGCCCGCTCCACCAGATAGGGGTCATGGCTGGTCATGATGACGTAGCGGCTGCAGAGCCGTTCCAGGAGAAAGCGATCATGACTGATGACCAAAAGCCCCATCTGATGTGCCCGCCCATAGGCCAAGACAGCTTGCCAGATCAGGGCTTGGGTATTGGCGTCGAGCATGGCTGTCATCTCATCTGCAATCAAATAGCGAGTTTGTGGGTTGAGAACCCGGGCGATGACAACCCGCTGCAATTCTCCCCCGCTTAGCTCATGGGGATAGCGGTTGAGCCAACTGGGGGAAATGCCTAAGGTGTGGAGAACCTCTGGCTGGGGAGGAGGCCCTTCCCGCAAGACCTGAGCTATGCGCCAGTGGGGGTTAACGGCCTGCTCTGGATGTTGAAAGACAAGCTGCACTGGGCAGTACCCTCGCCGAGGCAAAGGCTGCCCTGTCACACTCACCCGACCTTGGCTGGGGGTAAGGTAGCCCGCCAGCAACTTGGCCAGAGTAGTTTTGCCAAAACCAGAGGGAGCCATCAGCCCTACGACTTCCCCAAGTTCTACTTGAGAGCAATGCAGGGGGGGAGGATGCTTAGAGGATTCCGATGACTTCCTGCAAGACCGCTGGGTGAAAGGTGAGGTCTGGTAGCTCCAAAGGCTGCTGGCTTGGTGATGATTGAAGCACTCTACTCCCGTCTCTGAACTCCGTGATACGATGTAGCTCAGCTATCGGTTCTGACGGGGATCAGCCGCCAGAGGAAACGGGGAAAGAGCAGTGAGAATCTGCCGCTGTCCCGCAGCTGTGATCCGGTTTAGGAGAAGTCCTGCAGCAAATCTCTAGAGTCATTCGCTGCCGATCCAGGTCTTGTCCCCCAAAACCGTGTCAGTCAGAATGCCCGCCGATGGTTTTTCTAAACTTCACAACATCTGCGAGGTACAGATGGTAACTGTCTTGGCTTTAGCTCGTTTCTGCTTTCGTTATCCTGAGCATTTTCCCGGCGTTGCTCCCACAAGCTTTCGGTACTCCTCAGCAGTAGAAATAAGTCCAAGAACCCAAGCAAGACTCTGAGCCAGTTGGCCGGGAGAGAGTAAATTTTGGGTGCTGTTGCACCAAGATCTATCAAGATCTATCAAGATCTACAGCCCGCCTACGCGAAGGAAAGAGTGAGATGTCAGGCTTCCTGACTTCAATTGGTGGCTGGCAAGTAGCCACTGCGATCGCTGGCTGCGTTGAGTATCTTTTTTGCGCAAAAGGCAGTGTTTTGTTGGGGTTCCAGAGGCAAGAGAGGAACAGCCGGTTTCTTCCTTGGCGGGCGGGATCCCAGTTGAGGGCGAATTGAACGCAGGAAAATTAGAAAACTCAGTATTTGGGATGGCACACAACATGACTGCACAAACCATGACATTGGGGTATGCCCGCATGGGCAAGCGCCGCGAGCTCAAAAAAGCTTTGGAAGGCTTTTGGAGTGGTGCCCTAGGGTCAGAGGCTCTGCTGGCTACCTTTTGGGATTTGGAGACTCAAGCCTGGCAGACTCAGCTACAAGCTGGGATTGATCACATTGCGGTAGGGGATCAGACTCTCTACGACCATGTACTGGACTGGGCCACCTGGCTGGGGCTGATCCCCTCTCGGTTCCGAGGTCTGTCGGGTTTAGACCGCTACTTTGCCATGGCGCGGGGGCGGGAGGGCCTGCCGGCTTTGGAAATGACCAAGTGGTTTGACACCAACTACCACTACTTGGTACCCGAAATTGAGCCGGAAGCCGATCCCAGTCCTAACTTTGGGGATTTTTTGGAAAGAGTTCGGCGGGCCCAAGGGATCCTAGGGGAGCGCACCAGCCCCGTTGTCCTCAGTCCAGTGACTTTGCTCTGCCTTAGCCAGCGATCTGGGGATCTGCGGGCGGACTTGGAAAAGCTCCTTCCTCTGTACCGGGATCTCCTCCAGGAGTTAAAACAGCTGGGGATCCCAGAAGTCCAGATTCACGATCCCATTTTGGTTACCAGCCAGGGAAGTGGCCTGCGGGAAGCTGTGGAAATGAGCTACCGCCAGTTGGCAACCGCCGGGATCCCTGTCCACTTGGTCACCTACTTCGATGACCTGGGGGAGACTTACCCCTGGGTGGTGCAACTGCCGGTGGCCGGCATTAGCCTTGACTTTACCCGTGGCCACACCCTGGATCTGGTAAGAACCTATGGCTTTCCGGCTGACCAGATCCTAGGTGCTGGCGTAGTGGACGCTCGGAATGTCTGGAAGGTTCAGCCTGAGACCGTCTTGGCCAGCCTGCGGGAGCTGCAGGGGGTAGCTCCCAACCTACGGGTGCAGCCTTCCGCTTCGTTGCAATTTGTGCCCCACGACGCTGCTCTGGAAGCCCAGTTGCCAGAACCCCTCAGAAATGTCCTCAGCTTTGCCGAACAGAAGCTGGCCGAAGTAGCTCTCCTGGCGCGAGCCCTCAACGGCGAAGACACTGCTGCCCAGCAGGCGGAAATCCAGCAGCAATGGCAGAGCTTTGCGCAGTTTAGCCCCCCCAACCCCCAAGTGCGCCAGGCTTTGGCCAACCTCAAGCTCCAGGACTTCGAGCGATTCCTGCCCTACGAGCAGCGCCTAAGTCGGCAGGTTCAGCTACCACCTTTGCCCACCACCACCATTGGCTCCTTCCCCCAAACTCCAGAGGTGCGGCAGTGGCGAGCTAAGTACAAAAGAGGGGAGGTTTCGCAGGCGGAGTACGAAGCAGCCATTGACGCTGAGATTGCCAAGTGCATCCGCATTCAAGAAGAGATTGGCCTGGATGTGTTGGTGCATGGGGAATTTGAGCGCACCGACATGGTGGAGTACTTTGCCCAGAAGCTGGAAGGCTTTGCCTTCACTGAACACGGCTGGGTGCAGAGTTACGGCAGCCGCTGCGTGCGCCCTCCCATTCTCTACGGCGACGTGGTTCGCCCCCAACCCATGACAGTGCGGGAATTCCAAGTAGCCCAGTCCCACACCCAAAAGCCGGTGAAAGGCATGCTCACGGGGCCAGTGACTATGCTCAACTGGTCCTTTCCCCGTGTTGATATTCCCCGGCGGGAGCAGGCTTTGCAGATTGCCCTGGCCTTGAGAGCCGAAGTGGCAGATCTGGAAGCGGCTGGAGCGGTGATGGTGCAAGTGGATGAGCCGGCACTGCGGGAGGGGCTACCTCTGAAAAAAGAACGCTGGCCAGAATACCTCAGCTGGGCAGTGGATGCCTTTCGCCTAGCTACCGGCGGGGCCAAGCCGGAAACCCAGATTCACACCCACATGTGCTACTCAGAGTTTGGGGACATCATCGAGCACATTGAGCGGCTGGATGCCGACGTGCTTTCCATTGAAAACAGCCGCAGCAACAACAAAACCCTGCTGCAAATTGCCCAGGCTGGGTATCGTCACCAGGTGGGCAACGGCGTTTACGATGTCCACAGCCCTGCGGTGCCGAGCGTTGAGCAAATCCTGCAGCAGCTGCGCACAGGACTGGCCCACTTGCCTGTGGAGCAAACTTGGGTTAATCCCGATTGTGGCCTCAAGACCCGCCGCTGGGAGGAGGTGATCCCCGCACTGAAAAATATGGTGGCTGCCGCTCATCAGCTAGGGGAGGAGCTTCTGGAAACCCAACCTGAGGGTCTGCGCGAGTAAGGCCCACGACCCGCTGATGTAACTGGTCGGGCTGGCTTGACAAGTCGCCGCGGGCGGTGCCGCTGTTGTGCTGATGCGGCTGGCTTAGGGCCTACGGTCTGCTGATGCAACCGGCAAAGCTGCTCTCCGGGATCTCAAAAAGCTTGTGAAGAGCAAAGTAGGGATCCCAGCAGACCCTCAGCGCAGATCATACAGGCGCCCTCCCTCCATGCGCACCACCCGGTGGCCGGCCCGCTCCACCAGATAGGGGTCATGGCTGGTCATGATGACGGTCACCCCAAAGGAATTGAGCCGCTCCAAAATCTGGAGAACCAAGAGGGAGTTTTCCGGATCTAGGTTTCCTGTTGGCTCGTCCGCCAGCAGCAGCACCGGCATGTTGACAATGGCACGGGCCAGGCTAAGGCGCTGCTGTTCCCCCCCCGAAAGCTCATGGGGAAAGTGATCTCGCTTTTCGGTCAGCCCCACCATCTTTAGGGTCGGCCCGATGCGACGGCGGATTTCTGCGGGGGACAGCCCTTGGGCGCGCAGCACGAAGGCCACATTTTCTGCCAGGGTGCGGTTGGCCAGAAGGCGATAATCTTGGAAAACCACCCCCAAGCGCCGCCGCAACATGGCCAGCGGACGCGGTGGGATGCGGTAGGGTCGCCGCCGCCCTTCAGAAGAAAAGAGACAGACTTGATCGACGATGACCGTGCCCTCGGTGGCCTGTTCCGCCCCGTAGAGCAGTCGCAAAAGAGTGGACTTGCCTGCTCCGGAGACCCCAGTTACGAACACGAACTCGCCGCGGCGCACCTCCAAGTTCACATCCTGAAAAATTAAGTTGCCGTTGGGAAAGACCTTGCTCACGCCCCGCAAGGACACCATGCTGGCCGGGGTTTCCAGGGATCCGGATTGAGTGCTGCCGTAAAAGCCCAGGGTGGCCTCTGGATTGGCCGGGGCAGGGAGATGAGGGGTCGGAGCCGTACCCGCCCAACGGTGTAAGCGAGGAGGATAGCCGATGTGCTGACCGATCACCATAGTAAGCGCCTAGACAGAGGAGGGAGAGAGCGCCGGCAGACTAGGGGCGCAAACGAGAAGAGGGATCCCACAGCACTCGCCAGACAAACTTGGGCAAAGCCAACATGCGTCGCCAGCGCCAGGGTTCCTGATAGAGACGATACAACCATTCCAGGTGATGGTCACGCCACCAACGGGGCGCTCGCCGTTTTTGGCCGGCCCAAATGTCCAAGCTGCCCCCCACCCCCATCCAGATGGCTTGGGGCAAAAGGGGACGCCACTTTTGGATCCACAGCTCCTGCCGCGGGGATCCCAGCCCCACCCACACCAGTTGCGGTCGAAATTCCTGGAGAGCTTGCAGAAGCTCTTTTTCTTCCTCGCTAGAGAAGTAGCCGTGGTAGCCCCAGAGGGCCAAAGCAGGACACTGGGCTTGCCAATATCGAATTGCTGCCCGGTTGACTTCCGGCCTTCCCCCCACCAGGGCCAAGCGCCACCCCCGTTCTGCCGCCAACGGGATCAGGGTTTCTGCCAGCTCGATCCCCGGCACCCGCTGGACGCGGATCCCCTGCCGCCGCAGGGCCCACACCACCCCAATGCCATCGGGGATCACCAGCTCTGCTGCCTGCAGCACCTGGGCAAAGGCGGGATCCCGCTGCGCCTGCATGATCATTTCCGGGTTGCAGGTAACCACCTGAGCGCCCTGCCCCTCCCGAATACGCGCCTCAATCCAGGTGGCGTAGCTCTGTAGGCTGGCCTCCGGCAGAGCAAGGTGCAGGTTCACGCCCAGAATCGCATGGATGGATAACGACACTACCGACCGAATGCTGGCCCCCACTGGAGCCGTTGGACACGCTTTTAAGATAGCCCGGACCTTCTCCCAGAGGGAGAGGGGAGTTCGAGGAGGCATTTCATGGCTATTTGACCACGAAAATCTCTTCCCTCAGGCATCCGCGGCGGCATCCACGGCGTATCTCCATCAGACCAGGCCAGAGGGAATTGCCCGACCCAGAGCAAGCCCCTGAAGGTTGGTTGCCATCTTTCGAGACAGGAGACTTGAGATGAAGACTGCAAAGACTCCCTTCGCTCTGCCTCAATTGGCCGCCGAATGGGATCCCAGCCCTGCAACCTCCCGCCGCAGCTTGTTGTTGGCTGGTTTGCTGGCGGGAGTGGGTGGAGCAATTGGATTGCGCACCCTGCCCGGTGCCGCTCAGTCCAACACTGCTGATATTGCCATTCTCAACGCCGCCATTGACTTGGAACAGCAGGCAATCTGGGCCTACAAAACCGCTGCCGGCAAGTTGAGCAATACTGAGGTGGGCAAGATCGTGTTGGAAGTGGCCACCAAGAACCTGAAGGATCACGAACAGCACCGGGATCTGCTGGCGGGCGCCGTGCGGCAACTGGGGGGGATCCCCTCTCGGGCGCGGGATAGCTACGACCTTTCCACCTACATCGACAACAAAGAAGGCAATCTCGATTCCGATGCCAACATCGCCAAGCTGGCCCTGGCTCTGGAGTTCGATGCGGCCCTAGCCTACAACGATGCCTTTGTCCAGCTTTCCAACAAAGACCTGGTGGCTGCTGCCAGCACCATTGGCCCCAACGAAGTTGCCCATGCCACCGCAATCCGGGCCGTGTTCCACAGCCTTGACCCCAGCATTCTGGTGGTGCCTGCCCCCTTTGTCAGCGCCGAGACTCGGGAGCGCTGGATCCTGAAGGTGTAGAGCTGTTGGTAACCCCTGCCGGCGATGAGGCGATGATCTGCAAAGCCTTCCAACGTCCTCTGTAGGACTTGGGGCTTGGAGATCCAAGTGCTCTGCACTGCTGTCGCAATCGCCTTCTTCTGAGCGCCTCAGCCTTTGTTCTCTTCCTAAACCTGTGTGGAGAAAGTCCTATGCCGATGACGCGGCGGTTGCTGTTGCTCAGTGGGCTGGGATCCCTGCTCAATGCGGGGGCTATCTTGGCTGTGGATCGGTGGCGACAAGCCAGCTCTGTTGCGGGGCGAGATCCTGTCGAGGCAACGGCGGAAGCAGAGGTGATCATTCGCGGGTTTCAATACCTGCCCTCGGAGGTTACCCTCAAGCGGGGGGGCAAGGTGACCTTCACCAACCTGGATTCCACCCCCCACACGGCTACTCCCATAGAGGGAGCGCAATTCCAAGGAACGGGACGGCTGAGGCGCAACGAGAGCAAAGCAGTGGCTTTCGAAGTGGCCGGCATCCAGGACTATTTCTGCGAGATCCACCCCAGCATGGTGGGCCGTATTGTCGTCGTCGATTAGGTGGAGGCCATGCAAACCCCTCTTCCCTTCTGGAACATTTGTCGGCGGGTGTACCTGGTTTGGGCCATTCTTCTGGGGATGGGGTTCGCCGCCACCCAGTTTCACCAAGAGGCCAACATCAACTGGCTGTGGTTGGTGATTTCCCTGGTTGGCTTGGGCTACATGGTGCGGCAGACCAGGCTGCCGGAGTTTCGAACAGCCGGACTGGCCCACCTCTACTTTGTGGGTTTGGTGTGGACGTTGGTGATCGCCCAGGGCATGATCCTCTCGGTGCTGCCCTTTGTCGGACGTACCCCTTTGGCAGCCTTGGGCCAGTATTTGGGGGTGTTCTGGCTGTGGCAAATGGGGCTGGGCCACTGGCTCAACGGCCTGGTGGATCCGCCGCGTCTCCCCTACTGGATCACCGGTGGGATCCAGATCCTGGCCGGAGTTGCCTGCCTGCTGTGGGGGCTGGAATGGCAGTTTGCGGTGGCAGGGGGAATCGGGGCCTTGGCCATGCTTCTTTTGATCCGGTTGCACTGACCCGTTCACTGATCTGACTTTGGGGTCTTATCCAGGCGCACTCGCCAAACTCCACCTCCCACGGCCACTTCATCCCCAGGGCGCAGCTTGCGTCCCCGCCGGGTTTCCACCTCACCATTCACCCGCACTTGCCCCGCTTGGATGAGCTGCTTGGCCTGCCCGCCGGTGGGAACAACCCCCGCCAGCTTGAGGAATTGATCCAGCTTGATTACAGGATCCGTCGCCGGCTGGGGATCCCTTTGAGGAGTCTCCGCCATCACTTCACCCAAAAGGTTTTGACATTTACAAATTCCAGGATCCCTTCCCGGCTCAGTTCCCGTCCATACCCTGAGCGTTTGATGCCGCCGAAGGGAAGGCGCGGGTCGGACTTGACCATGCCATTGATGAATACGGATCCCGCCTCCAGCTCCTCCAGCAGGCGCTCTTGTTCCTCTGGATCGGTTGTCCAGGCGCTGGCACCCAGGCCAAAGGGCGTGTTGTTGGCCAGCTCAATGGCTGCCGACACATCCGGGACGGTGAACAGCAGCGCCACCGGCCCGAACACCTCCTGGTGGGCCACCGGATGATCCGGGGGGATGTCGCTCAGGATTGTGGGCGGGTAAAAATTCCCTCCCCAGGGGGAGCCACCGATATGGACTTTGGCTCCTGCTTGCACCAAAGCCTGCACCTGTCCGTCCACCTCTTGCAGGATGCTGGGGGTAGCCAGAGGCCCCACGTCCGTTTGCGGATCCAAGGGATCCCCCACCTTGAGCTGGCGAAATCGCTCCGTCATGGCAGCCGTGAAAGGTTCGGCGATAGCCCTGTGTAGGATAAATCGTTTGGCGGCAATGCAGGATTGGCCGTTGTTGATCAGACGGGCCGTGACCGCTGTGGCAACTGCTGCCTCCAGATCGGCGCTGGGCAGCACGATGAAGGGATCGCTCCCTCCCAGTTCCAACACCGTTTTTTTCAGATATTGACCGGCCAAACGGGCCAGGCTGGAGCCGGCGGCTTCGCTGCCGGTGAGGGCGGCCCCCCGCACCCGTTCATCCGCCACCACCTCTGCCACCTGGGCTGCTGTGATCAGCAGGGTTTGAAAGACCCCTGGCGGAAATCCCGCCTCCTGAAAGATCTGCTCTAGGGTCAAAGCCGATTGGGGCACGTTGGAAGCATGTTTCAGCAAGAGGGTGTTGCCCGCCATCAGGGCTGGGGCGGCACAGCGAAACACCTGCCAAAAGGGAAAGTTCCAGGGCATCACCGCCAAAATCACCCCCAGCGGCTGGTAGCGGATCCCGCTGCGGCTGGCATCGCTGGCGTTCGCGTAAGCGTTGCGTAGCAATATGGAGCGCTCGGCCAAGAATCCCTCTGCCTCCTCGGCATAGTAGCGACAAACCCAAGCGGATTTTTCCACTTCCGCAACGGCAGAGGCCAAGGTTTTGCCCATCTCCAGGCTGATTAGGCGGCCAAACTCCGCTTTGCGCTCCTCCAGGATCCCTGCCACCCGCTTCAGCCAGGCGGATCGCTGAGCAAACGGGATCCGACGATAGCTCTGAAACCGCTCGTGGGCTTGGGCAATACAGCTTTGGATCTGCCCAGCGTCGAAAACGGGGTAGCGAGCCAATTCCTCTCCGGTGGTGGGGTTGATGCTGACCAGGTGCCCCTTCGCGTAAGCGTTGCGTAGCAATATCGTTTTCCCTCAACGCCTGTTTCTCCACTCTGGCATTTGCGCTCTGCCTGGAATAGTGCTCCGCACTGCTACTGCGTTCGCGTAAGCGTTGCGTAGCAATATGGAAAGATTTGTGGAGTGGAAGACTTAGCGTTCCAGGCTGCCCATGGAGTCCTTGGCCGTTGGATCCTCGGGAGCAGACCAGAACTCGTAGGCTGCTTGCGACAAGCTGGCGATCAGCCCTTCGGCTCTGGGATCGTTGGGGGTTTCTCGCTTCACCCACACCGCCGCCACATAGCGCCGCCCGTTGGGCAAATCCAGGATCCCGGCATCCCCCACCACGGAGCTCAAGGTTCCCGTTTTGTGGGCAATGCGCACCTCTTGAACCAAGTTGGGCCGGAAATAGGAGGGCCGTTGGGTGCGCCAGAGAATGTCCAGAAAACGGTCGCGGCTGCGGCGGCTGAGCATGCGCCCCTGTTCCACCTGGCTGAGCAGCCAAACCATGTCGCGCGGGCTGCTGGTGTTGGTGCCTTCCAGATCCGGTAGCCACCAAGAAATTTGCGTGTGTTGTAGTCCCCACTGGCGAAATTTTTGGTTGAGAGCCTCCTGTCCACCCAGGCGATCGATGATCAGATTGGTGGCGAAGTTGTCGCTGAGGGTGATCATCAGGGTGGCCGCTTCCAAAGCAGAAACCTGGGATCCGAGGGGTCGGGTTTGCAACACACCAGCTCCCCCTCCCTTGAGATCTTCCCGCAGAGTGAGCCTCTCATCCAGCCGCACCTGTCCGGTTTCCACAGCCTGGAAAAAAGCCAAGAGAATGGGGATCTTGATCACGCTGGCGGCAGGAAAAGCCTGATCCGGCCTAACCCCGGCAAAGGCGCCGGTTTCCACCTCCCAGAACAGAGCCCCTGCCGTCAAGCCCGGTTGGTCGGCCAAAGCGGCCAAGCGCTCCTGCAAAGCCGGGATCGCTTCTCCCGGCAGAATGTTACTCGGGAATGCCGACGGGGGAGGATCCCCAAGCTGCGTCGTGGCCTGTTCTATCCGGCCAGCGGTGGTCGATTGCAGCAGTTGCGAGAGGCCCGCCATTGTCAGGCCCAGGATGAGACTTAAGCTCAGTCCCCTGAGCAACACTTGCCCGAGAGATGGAGAACGTCTCAAGCGGCGAGGCCGGGCAGCCCGTTGGCGCAGACGAGCAATGGCTTTCTGGCGAGCAAGACGCAGCGGTTGAGGAGGGGAAACCAATAGGGATCCCCTGGGGGCAGGAAGCAGGCGACCAGATCCCGTTCGCAGCTTTGACTCCGCCGGAGGTGGGACGGCGTTCTTGGCAGGTTGTGGAGGGCGGCGGGGATCCCGCGACTTCTCTGGCAAAGGCCTACGGCCCGCTAGCGCGGATGGATCGGTGCCTTTCTTCTCCCTTGCTCTGGTCATAAGAACGATTGCCTTAACACCATACTTCTGACAGACACTGCTGGCAGTTTCACCGACTCCACCCCGGTGAGCTTGGCTTAATTAAACCCACATTAAACCCACAAATTGGCCAACCTGCCCTGACCTAGATTGCAAAACGCCCATCAAACCGTCCTCGCGACACGAAGCCTAGCAACAACCCCGCCAAAGGCAGGATGAGTCCCTGTTGCCAGAGCATCCACTCGGAGTCGTTTTAAAAACTTAGGTTGATCCGTGACCCCCCTTTCCCTCTGGAAGAGGGGCTGGGAATAGTCGCGGAAGCGGCGCGGAGCGCTTTTGCCAAGTCCAGGAAAACCGTCAGCTAGAAATCGCAGGAGCCCCGCACTGTACCCGTAGGGTCACTGCCGGGAGGAATGCGCTTTGATGAAGTACAATGAACTTATGAGCCAAGT
>NZ_JBSSAH010000050.1:0-20733 GCF_054058415.1 Thermostichus sp. MS-CIW-38
CAGCCGATAAACACGAATCTGTCGCGCTTGAGCCAGTCATCGACGATGTCGAACCATCCTCGCTCCTGACGCACGCGCCCTACCGCTATGGTCATAGGACGTCTCTCCAGAACAATGACGACGAATAAAGTGCAATACAGCAGCGCCCACAACAGTTCTGAGCAGCACTGTCCTTCCATCTTACGAAAAATCAATAAGTTGCAACATAACCTCAAGATGAGGCGCTGCATCAGCTCATCCGGCGCAGGGATCCCTTGTGTTTTAGGATGGGAAGGGTTTTGGCTGAGGGCAACTGAGCCGGGATCCGTTCACGGCGGCGGAGCGGAGCCCACAACACCAGGGAGGGCAGCGTGGTTCAAGCCAGGATTTTGTTCGCAGCGGCAGAGGCAGCACCTCTGGCCAAGGTGGGGGGCATGGCGGATGTGGTGGGATCCCTGCCTGTCGTTTTGCGCAAGCTGGGTCAGGATGTCCGCATCATCATGCCTCTGTATGGCTTTCTCTGGGACAAGTTCGGCCAGGAACCGGGGCAATACCCCCGCTCGAAAGATCCCATCTGGTCTAAACAGGTCATGGGTCAGGTGGCCGATATTTACGAAAGCGTTTTGCCCGGCACCGATGTGCCCCTCTACTTGGTCAGCCACTACTGCTTTGCTCCCCACCGCATCTACTACGGCGAGGACGAGTTCTGGCGCTTCACCTTTTTTGCCAACGCCGTAGCCGAATTTGCCTGGACTTACTACCCCTGGAAACCCAACATCATCCACTGCCACGATTGGCACACCGGCATGATCCCGGCCTGGATGCACCAAGCTCCCGATATTGGCACGGTGTTCACCATCCACAACCTGGCCTACCAAGGGCCCTGGCGCTGGCAACTGGAGCGCATGACCTGGCTGCCCTGGTATTTTTCTGCCCACAACACCATGGCTGCCGGGATCCTCTACGCCGACCAAGTGAACACCGTCTCGCCCACCTATGCGATGGAAATTCGCACCCCTCTGCATGGGGAAGGACTGCAGGACTTGTTGGCCTGGAAAGGGGAACGGTTGCGAGGAATTTTGAATGGGATCGACATCGATAGGTTTGATCCCCGCACCGACCCAGACCTAGAAGCCAATTTCAGCATCGATGATCTCAGCGGGCGGGCGACCAACAAAGCCACGCTACAGGCCAAGTTGGGCTTGACCGTTAACCCAGATACCTTCCTGATGGGCATGGTGGCCCGTTTGGTGGAGCAAAAAGGGATCGACTTGCTCATCCAAGCCCTGGATCGCTTTTTGACCTACAGCGACGCGCAATTCGTTTTGCTGGGAGGCAGCGGCGAAGCCTACTACGAAGGGCGGATCCGGGAGATGGCCGAGCGGCACCCGGGCAAAATGGCCTACCAAAAAGGCTACCAACCCAAGCTGGCCCAGTTGATCTACGGGGGGGCAGATGCGTTTTTGATGCCCAGCCGCTTTGAGCCCTGCGGCATCAGCCAAATGATCGCCATGCGCTATGGGTGTGTGCCCATCGTCCGCCGCACGGGAGGGCTGGTGGATACCGTCAGCCACCACATCCCCAGCAAGGGGATCGGCACCGGCTACTGCTTTGACCGCTACGAAGCCCTGGACTTCTACACCTGTCTGGCGCGGGCTTGGGAAGCCTTCCAGCACAAAGAAACTTGGCAAGCGCTGCAGAAGCGGGGCATGGCCAGCGATTTCAGTTGGCACCGCTCAGCGCTGGAATACCTGCGCATGTATGAGCTGATTCTCAACCTACCGCTGCTGCCGGAAAAGCCTCCAGAGCCACCCAACTCGCCCAGCTCCTCTCCGCCCAAGCTCAAGAAGCCCATCTCCTCCCAGCCTCGCTCCAAAGGGATCCCTGAGCTGCAGCAAAGACCCGAGGAGTAGGGTAGAGTGGAACGGGTCAAAAAAGGTTTTGGGGGTTACCCGCACATGATCGGACGACGTCCCGCTGTTGCTTCCCAAGGCTGTCGCCAGGACGCCATCGCACAGGGGCTCAGCCTTCTGCGCCGTTCTTGGGCGCGGTTGGTTTTCGGCGTACTGCTCGGCCTCATCTTGGGTGTGGGCTCCACCTTCTGGGCCACCGCTCAGCAGCTCCCTGCCGGACAGCAGCTTATTCCCAATCCGCAGCAGTTTCGCGCCCTAGAGCAACCCAGCAGCGCCCTCAGCGCGTTGCGAGCCGAACAACTGGCCGCCGAAGCCGATGCCGCCATCCAAGCGCAAAACTACGACCAGGCTGTCGAGCTGCTGCAACAGGTGTTCAACGCCTACAACCAGCGCTCCAACTACCACCAAGATCTCTCCCGCGCCTTCGCCGGGATCCAAAACCGCATCTCCGAAGAACAGCGGGAGCTGGCCCGTGTTGCCGCCCAAGCCCGGGATCAAGCCGCCTACGATTTGGCCGTGGTCTATCGCGCCGCCGGGCGACCGGAAGAGGCTGTGGGCTGGCTGATCCAGGTCATCAACAGCCAGGGCCCAACCCGCGAGCTGGGCACCCAAGCCTACCAGCAGCTCTTGGAAATCGGCTTCGTCAGCACTCCCTTCCCCAGCTAGAGCTGCTCTTCCAGATGGCGATAGAAGGCGAGGGCCGTTTGCCCATAGGTTCGTTGGTCAAAGCGCAGCAGGGATCCCACCTGGTCTGGTAGCTTCTGGCCGCTGCGATGCTCGACGATCAGGGTTCCGCCTGGCTTGAGCAAGGGCGGGATCAGGGGCAGGAGCGGGGCGTACAGACCGGCCTCGTAGGGAGGAGCAAAGTACACGTAATCAAATGGCTCCAAGTTCAGGCCGCGGCTGAGCAGCTTGCGGGCATCTCCCTGAATGACCTGGAAAGATTGCCCCAGCTGCGCCACCTTGGCCCAGTTGGCTCGGATGATGCGGCAGGCAGGGGCGGCAATCTCGATCCCGGCCACAAAAGCGGCCCCCTGACACAGGGCTTCTGCCCCCACCGTACCGGCCCCACAGCACAGATCCAGCCAGCGACAGCCTTCCACCTGCCCTTGCAAGATGTTGAACAAGGCCTGCCTCACCCGGCCAGGGGTGGGTCGGGTGCCCAAGCCAGTGGGAGTTTGCAGCGCTCGTTTGCCGCTGATGCGCAGGCTCATGGGATCCCTTCAGGGGCTAGGCGTGGCCGGCAACTGGCCGGTCAACCCACTGCGCTGGGCGGCGCGATCCCGCTCCATCTGGATTTGCTCCACCAAAGGTTGGGGCAGTTGGGCGGAAGCTTGCAGGGCCTGATCGAAAAGGGGGACGGCCTCTCGGTCTTGCCCTTTGGAAACCAGAATTTGCGCCTTGAGGTAGTAAAGCTCGGGGTTGCTGCAAGAAGCAGCAATGGCTCGATCCACCGCCTCCAGCGCCTCGTCAAAGCGCTGCATATCCCGGTAGGCCAGAGCTTGGCCGCGGTAGGACAGATAGTCAGGAGCTGCCATCCGAAACTGATTTAGAGCCTTCTCCCGGTAGGTCAGCAGCAAATCCATGTAGCCGTTGAGCAGATTGAGCTCCGGATCGCTGCTGTCCACTGCTTGGGCGGCCCGGATGGAGGCAAACAATTGATTGAGGGTGGGCAGAGCTTTGGGCAAACCGATGACCACCCCATCTCGCACCACTATGTTGGCTGCCTCTAGCCCGTAGCCCACACCCTCGTAAAGGTTGCCACGCAAGGGATCCGTCTTTTTCAACTCGGCGGCCACCTGTCGGGTTTGAGTGGCCAACTGGGCAAATGCTTCCAGGTCTCCCTCCTGATAAGCCAGCGCCGCCAACAGGGCATAGACCATCGGCTCTTCGGGGGAGGCCTTCTTGGCCATTGCCAGTTTTTCCCGGCTCTGGCTGTAGCGGCCTGCACAGAAGAACTCTTCAAAAGCTGCCGCCACCTCCGGCCTGATGGGGCGGGCATTGTCCCCGCTGCGGAAGGGATCCTGCGCCCAAACCGGCAGAGCGGATCCCCACACCCAACAAATCACCCCCAGCAGTTTGCCCAGCCTGCTCATTTTGCCGATACTCATCCCCAGTGCCTCAACTCCCACCCCCATCTAACCCTCTCTTCAGCGCAGCAGTTGGGCAATCGAAGCAATAGCCGCATCTTGAACCAACTCATTGGGCTCATAGACCAGAAGATCGTGCAAGGGACCCAAGGCGCGCGGATCCCCAATTTGGCCGAGGGCACGGGCCGCCGCCTCCCGCACCACCGGCTCATCGTCCGCAAGCTTGGTCAGCAAAGCCGGCACCGCCTCCACCACCCGCATTTGCCCCAACCGGTAAATGGTTTGCAGTTGAGCCTCAAGAGGGGTTGCTGGGAGAGCAGAGCTGTACACAGAAATACCCGCAGAACCGTCGGAGGAGTAGCCGCCATAGGCCATCGAGATGGCCGAGAGAGCCTGCAACGCCTCTAGGGCACGAGATCGCTCTGCCCCGCTCATCTGGGGCAATTGAGCCACCAGATCATCAAAAGCTTGCTGCACAGGATCGACAGCCGCAACCTGTTGGGCAATGCGAGTTAATTGGCGATCCGCCTGCACCTGCTGCCAAGACTGGAACGCCGTCAGACCTGCCACTATCAAAGCCGCATCGGCCAGAATGGCCAGCAGCGCCATTCCTCCCCAAATCTTGCTGCGACGGCTGAGCCTTCGCATTTGCTTATCCACATAGACAAAGGCTTGGTGCTGCCGTTCCCAAAAGTCGGGGGCCACCTGCAGAGTTTGAGCGCTCAGATCGGGAGACAGAAGGTTTTCCTCGCGGGCTACCTCTAGGCTCTGTAGCCTTTGATTCAAGCGAGAAAATTGTTTCGTCCAGAGCCAAGTAAACATCAGGTCACGTCCTCTCTGCAAACCTGCCATCGAGAACCAAGTCTTGCTGACACAACATTGTGCAGGACATTGTGCGGGAACATTATGCGGGCTGTGCTGGCGTTCAGTGTCAGGCAAGGTTGGCCCACTTTCCCCTGGGATCCCAGAGGGGGAGCTTATGCGACAGGATAACAAAAGCGTCAGCTCCCCACCACCGGTCTTTACCCTAGAATCGCAGGATGCTTCTCAGTGTAGAGAGGCCGACGAAGGACGCAGAGAGGTTGACCGCGCTTGTGTGAGTGCTATGCACCGCTTCGCAACCGAGAGAACTCAAAGGCTACCGCGTCCAGCTTCCCGACACCCGGCTGACCGCTTGATCCATTCTGCCGCTGCCTGAGGAGATGCCATGACCACTGCCCTCGCCCCCCGTAAAACCCACACTTCAGAGGAATACTTTGCCCTGGAAGCTGAATCAGAGGCCACAGGCGGGATCCGCCGTGAATTTCGCAATGGGGAAATTATTGAGATAACTGGCGGCACACCCATTCATAGCCAACTGATTACCAGTGTCAATGCCCTACTTTGGCTTAAGCTAAGAGGCAAGGGTTTTTCCGTTTTTTCTAGTGATCTCAGACTTTACATACCTGCCTTCGAACAATATGTCTATCCCGATGGTATGGTGATCCAAAACCCAGTTCAGCTTAAAGAAGGGCGCAAGGATACTGTCACTAACCCTATCTTAATTGTGGAAGTGCTCTCGCCTGCCACCGAAAGCTACGATAGAGGAGCGAAGTTTGCTGCCTATCGCTCTCTCCCAACTTTACAGGAGTATCTGCTAATTGACCAAGCTCGAATCAGTGTAGAACACTACCGCCGCCAGGGAAATGTCGAGTGGATCTTCAGGGACTACCATGCCCTGGATGATGTTGTTACGCTGCCATCTGTCAACATCACTTTTTCCCTGGCAGACATTTACGGTGATATTGAATTAGAGCAAGATTCAAATGCAACACGCTCCTGACAAGAACCTACTCCCCCACTTGAAACGTAGATGAGGCAAATTGGGAATGCCTGAAGTGATTCTGCTAGATATCTACATCCGGCTCTGGCTAGGGTTACACGGCTATGCCATAAAAGACTATTAAAGGATGAGATGGGCGACAATGTTTGCAGAAGTATCTAGGGCGTTTTAACTCATTCAAGGGAGGAAAAACTATGACTGCTACCTATGCTGTGTCTTCTAAGCCAATGACTTTTGCTGAGTTTCTGGAGTGGAAACCTAACAGACGATACGAACTACACAACGGAGTTGCAGTTGAGATGCAACCCACAGGGAAACATGATGAAATCAGTGGTTTTCTTGCCATCGAATTGGCATTAGAAATCCGCAGGTGCAACCTCAACTATTTTCTAGGTCGGGACACCTTGATCAAGGCGCCGGAAGGCGATACTGCCTACGCTCCTGATGGGGTGGTGATTGACCGTACCGCCTTGGCCAGAGAACCCCTGTGGCAGAAATCCTCGACGCTCATCCACGGAACCTCTATTCCTCTTGTCATTGAAATTACCAGCAACAACTGGCGAGATGACTACTGGCATAAGCTGAGTGACTACGAGACGTTAGGTATTGCCGAATACTGGATCGTTGACTACCAAGCGTTGGGAGGTCGTCGGTACATTGGCGAGCCGAAGGTTCCCACAATCTCGGTTTTCCAACTGGTCAGTGAGGAATATCAGGCGCAATTATTTCGGGGCAATGACCGGATTCGCTCTAAAGTTTTCCCTGAATTAAACCTCACGGCTGAGCAGATTTTTCGGGCTGGAGCCTAGCATGGTCAAGGCACTTCCGCCCGTATTAACTCGTGGTCAGAGGCAACTTTTTCCAGCCCATTGGCAGAAGCATATCGAATTGGCTGATATATGGCTACCACCCTTCTGAAAGACGTTCCACAATATCCCGACGGGACAACACCTTTTCGCAGGTCTCCCATCTTGGGCCTTTGGGTTCAACTGTGCTTGCGTAGCGCAGCTCAAAAGCGTTGGCCTGTTTCTTGCGCTCTGTAAACTCCTGCAATTTGGCCTCCAGAGTTTCGATATTCTCAATCCACTCATCTTCGATAGTATCGGGCAAAGAACCGAACAAGTCGTAGCGATCTTTCATCCGCTGAGAAAGCACCTCGTATACCTTTTCGTCGTGGGTACCGTGGTACACCAGGTTGAGCATGTCCACACGGTCGCGGGTCTGACCAAAGCGCTTGATCCGCCCGATGCGCTGCTCTAGGCGGGAAGGATTCCAAGGGAGATCAATGTTGATCAGCGTGCCCAAAGTTTGGAGATTCAGACCTTCACAAGCAGCATCGGTGGCCACCACCAGACGAATGGTACGCTCTCGCACGGCTCTCTTGATATCTTCCCGCTCTGCGCTCCGCCATTCTCCGGCAAAAAACAAACCCGACTTGTGGGCGCCTGCATAGAGAGCCACACTTTCTTGAGGCAGACGTTGGCTCAGGTTGTTGGCCACCCAATGGGCGGTATCAAAATACTGGCTGAAAATGATGCATCCCAAGTCCAGCCAGTGTCGTTCCTGTAGGAAATAGAGGACGGCATCGAGTTTGGGATCCGTGCTCTTTTGGCTCAAGACGCTAACAATGCGCTCCAAATGGGCATATTCTGCCTCTAAAATCTCTGGAAGGTTGTCTAACAGCCAATCTTCTTCTCCGTCCTCCTCAAAAAAACGCCGCTTTTCCAGTAGTTTCTGAGCCGTAGATAGGCCGCTGGCAATACTGGAGCAGATCCGGCTTTGCATGATGCTTTTCATAAACCCAGCGGATTGGGTACGCTGTCTCAAAGCCCTAGCAAAATCTTGGGCAGCTTCATAGGCCACATCAAATTCGGGAGAAGTGAGCAAACCCAGCCCACAGAACATGGGCAATTGCTCTCCCTCGCTCGGCCAAATATCGACGGCAATTCGCTCAAGCAAGCCCAATTCTTCCAAGGTAGAGCGTTTTCGCAATACGGTATGGCGCAGAATTGGGTTGTGTCGCTGGAAAAAAGTCAGCCCCTGTTGGCGCTCTTCCAGGGCATCTCGCAGTTCTTGGCGGGTGAAGTCCTCCAATTCCGTCAGGGGCTTATCTGTGAAGTGTTGACCTTTGAAGAGCTTCAGATCGCTGCGGATGTGGTCAAACAAGGGATCCTCAACAGATGGCGGCAGAGGATTGCGGAGCAAATTCCAGGCAAAATGCTCGTCGGTCACTGCTTGTTGTCCTGTCAAGATGGGCAGGATCCTTTGCGTCTGCTGCCACAACTGCTGATGCCGTCGTCCCAACACATGCTCGGCACCGCTGTTGAGCACTCCCAGCAGATCCCACAGTTCCTCAACATGGGTTTGGATGGGGGTGGCTGTGCCCAAAAGGACGTGCTTGGACTGGCTGGCCGCCTTGCCCATAAAGTCCAAGAGATTGTTGGGTTTGGGATCCCTTACCGTGACACCACGGGTACAGCGGGCGCGGTGGGCCTCATCCAGGACAATCGTGCCAAAGCGTCGTTCCAAAAGGCATTGGGCTTCGGGGGCATTGTGAAAGATGAGACCCGTAGAAACAATACCAATTTGATAGGGGCAACGGCCAATACCTTCAGCACCCTTGGTTTTGATGATGTGCCCATTGGCATCTTGCCATACCTTGCGGTTGGAGAGCCACACAGCAGAGGGAATGCCCAGTTTATCTTTGAGTTCCACTTGCCACTGCTGGCAGAGGGTAGCCGGACAAAGAATTAAGGCTGGCCCATCTTCCAAAAGGCACGCCACCATCGCCGCAACCGCCAAAGACAAGGTTTTACCCAGCCCCACTTCATCTGCCAGAATGAGTCGCACTGCACCATACAGCTCTCGGTGTTCCAGGAACATTTCCACAAACGACTGCTGCCATGGTTTGAGAACCTCACCCCGGCGATAGAGAGGGGCTTCCACCAATGCGGCTCCAGGAACATCGACAGGTTGCAAGTCTTGAAGAAATACCTCTACCTTGCGAGATAATCGCCCCACCTCTTCCACAATCGCTTCTGGCAGAGGAACACTCCGTTCCCACAGGTACTGAAACTCCGCTTCGACCCAAGCAACCCCTTCTGGCGACTGGTCTTCCCAGACAATTTCGTAATGCTCTTGCCATCCCTGCCGCGTTTCGTTGAGGCTGCCGATAAAAGCAGATTTGGTGCCATCTCTTGCCTCAATAACACCTGCTTTGCCGTGGAGAAAGGGGGCATCTGCGGCTGACACCACTCGCACTTCCACTTTGCCGCTTTTGAGGATTTCGTAAAGTTGACGGTAGCGGGGGCGCTGTAATAGGCTGGTGATCGATTCTCCTTTCTCTTCGTTCCATTTTTCTTTGAGCGCCATTTCTCTGGCCTGGCGGGAAGCTTTGCCGATGGCAATATCCCAGGGATCCAGGTCGCTGTTACAGACGATCTGCACCTGCTCGATGTGTGTAATCTCTTCAGTCACCAATTCAAAAATAGAAGAGCGAAAGTACCCAGCAATGCGCTTGTAGGTGCGTGCCTTTGCCAGGCGATCTTTGAGAAAGACATGGCTGAGCCGCTGCTGGCGGGAACTGAAACGGCGTAGGAAAGAAGTGCTGGACATGGCGGGCTGGGGTAAAATTGTAACAATACTCTAGCCTTAGAATGAGCAGCCGAAGGCGCAAGCAGCGTCTTTGCAGAATAAGCTGATCAGCGCAAGGTAGCCATGTCAACCGTACAAGAGTCTGCAGGCTGTCAGGGCAGGGAGAAGCGCAGCATAGGAATATCCGAAGCACAAGCGCGGCTTATTCAAGAGAAAATTCAATCCGTCTTTGGCTCGGATCTGTGGGCTATTGTTGTCTATGGATCCCGCGCCAATAATTCATGGGTTCACGGCTCTGACCTCGATTTATTAGTAATTGCAGAGAATATACCCGATTGCAGAAGCAGAGATGACTTACTGCTTCCTACCTGCAGGGATCTAGAAAAACTTCTTGGCTTGGAGATAAACTTTATCTTGCTAAAGCCCACAGAGCTATGCAGGCCAGCCAGCTTGACTTATGAAGTGGCTACCAACCACCACATCATCTATGAAAAGCAGAACTGCATCACGCAGATCAGGGATATAGTCAATCAACTCATCTGTGACAGTTTAATTACGTATAAAGTATGCCGGGGGATCCCCTATTGGGTGAATAACGATGAGAAAGAAATTAGCAAGAGACTACTATCAAAGGGCTAATTATCGCATCCAAGCGTTGTCATTCTTCTATGAGGTTGGCGATTACGCTGATGTAGTTCGGATGTGCCAAGAAATCATTGAGTTATTCATCAAAGCTTGCCTAATCATTAAGGGAATAAACTACGGCAAAACCCATGACCCTGGTGGCCAAGTAGCAGAAAATAGAGAACGGTTCCCAGAGCTTTCTGACGAGGAAATAGCCTTGCTGGAAAACATATCATTTGAGATGCGCAAAGATAGGGAGTTGGCTTTTTATGGAGCTGTAGATATTGTCCCCTTGGAATACTACAAACAAAAAAATGCGGACAAGGCTATAGCTTATGTTAACCAAATAAAGTCGATTGTTGAGAAATACTTTAACTCAGATGCTGAGCTTGAAGGAAGCCCTGACAATACAACTTGTGAGTGTGAGTAAGTTAATCCTATAACTTCTTCTTCAACCCAAGCGTTCATTTCTGATAAGGGCGAGCAAGATCCCGGCGGCTGAGGACTCTTCTGGATAGCGGTGTTCTCGCTTGCGGGCAATGTATTGACAAAAAGCCACCAAATCATCCCGGCGCATGTGGTAGTTGGGCACTAAAGACCGCAGGTGTTCCATCACCTCATCGCTATCCGCCTCTTTCTGCAGTTCGTAGAGAGCAAACAAAACGGCTCGGAGTGCTGAACGCCCAAATTCTCCCTCAAAGCCGCTCTTCTTAAAATCTATGGCATTTTTGAGGCGGGCATTGTTGGGTTGTTGAGATGCCATCAATTCTCTATAATCGCTGACGCGAAATGCCTTGGCAAAGTTCTGGTAATTGTCGAGTTTCTTTAGCCCTACGGCTTCTAGCTCCATCATTTTGAGATAAAAGCGCTCTGCAGCACAGCACCCCTCCCACACCCCCTGCGCGATGCCTTCAGGTACAAGATGCTCATTGGCAACCTGCACGGCATAATCAATAATTTCCCGAACGATATCTCTTTCGCCTTTGGGTCGGGGGCGCAGGGCTGCTGCCACCATATCCTGTCCATCAATGCGCCGGTAGCCCGTCAATACCCGCAACGCTGCCGCATAACCTGCCATTTGCAAATCGGCATCTTCAAACAGGTTTTCGGTGCGCCCCTTGCCTTGGGTGCTTTGATTTAGCCCCACCATAGTTTCAATCTGATGGGCAACTTCTTGCCGCACCTCTTCCACCAGCTCATCCCGATAGGCAGAAGTATCTTGCAACCGCTTACGCGCCACCAGCAACACCGTGCCTTGCACATAACCGCCCTTTTTGAGTTCAGAAGTGGTTTCGGTGGCAATGTACCAAGCGGCTGTAACTTGCAAGCCCGCCCCCCACATGATGCTGGCCATATCCGACCACACTTCCGCATCCTGATGGGTAAACATCACGATTTGCAAGCCGTTGTCGGGCATGTGGTTCGCTAGGGCGCTATAGGCGGCAATCATGTCCTGCCGAAACTTTTCCCCTTTGCCCTGAATGGCCAACGCCCGCCGACTGTCCCACACCCAATCGGCAAACTCCTTGGGCGGATTCTTCCGCAACCACGCGATGAAAAATTCCGTGATCTCGTGGTAATGCACCGCATCCGCATACGGTGGATCGGTGATGAAAATATCACTAAAAGCATTACAGTTGTTGGCGGACAGAGCATGAATAACTTTTATTTCTCCATTCAGCAAATCCCTTTTATAAGAAGGAAATCTTGCGTTTTTATCTAAAGCTGTTGTCCGTATTGCATAAGTATACATAGTATTCAATGCCTGTTGATAGAATGTGTTTTCAGGTATTTCCCAGCTAGTATGCCAATGACATAATCTTGAATTCCAATCGAGAGCGCTAATTGAACCAAATAATAAAAATATTCTTGAGTTCTTGTTTAATAAACTTGATTGAAATAACTGATGTAAAAATATCTGCCGTGGATTAAACAAATGATGCCAATACGTCCAGCCCCGCGTACGAATCGGCTCATCGGTTT
Organism: Thermostichus sp. MS-CIW-38; assembly: GCF_054058415.1. Lineage (NCBI taxonomy): Bacteria > Bacillati > Cyanobacteriota > Cyanophyceae > Thermostichales > Thermostichaceae > Thermostichus > Thermostichus sp. MS-CIW-38. Next base: position 12,006 of record NZ_JBSSAH010000050.1, read on the forward strand.
TTTCTCCAGGTTCAATCGGCATATCGGGTACTAAACCAGCTTCTTGCCAAGCGGCGAGGTTTTCTCTAACGATTTGCTCTACTTTGCGCTCTCGTTCTAGGTCGGCGGGGGTGACGCTGGCAAAAAAGGTTTCTTGACGGCTCTTGCCCAATGTTTCGGCGGTGATCCACTGAATGCAATACAGCCGTTCCTGAAAAATGTCGTCGGGGCGGGGCATAAAATCGTGCTTTTCCCAGCGGCGCAGTTTGTTGCCGGTGGTGCCATCGGGCAGGCGGTAATCGCCGCGAATGGTTTTGATCGGCGTGCGGTATTCTTCCCCATCCAGCACGTACACCAAATCGCCCTTTTGCACGGTGCCTTTGGCGGCGGCGGTCATTTCCGCTTCGCTCACTCCCGTGACAATTTCAATTTCAAAGCGTTTTTGGTCGTAATTGGGGATTAACTTCGCCACCACATTGCGGGTTTTGCTGATCACCCAACTGGGAGCCATTGGCACCATCCAGCCCGTATGGGGGCAACGGGTTTCTAAGCAATACAAATAGGCTTTGGCGCGGTTGCCCTGTTCGTCGTGTTCGATGCCCAGGGCGGTAATTTCCCGATCCACTGCTTCTGCCACTTCTTTTTGGGCTTGTTCGATTTCTTGGCGGGTGGCGGCATCGGCTCCCACGATGTTCAGCGCGCCCCAGGTGAGCATGCAGGCGATGGGGTTGAGGTCGCTGGCATAGACATCGCAGCCCAGCCGGGCCGCCTCAAAGGGGATTTGGCCGCTGCCGCAGAAGGTATCCCCCACCCGCGGGCGATGGCCAAACCGCAAGATCCCCAGTTGCTCCACCAATTCCGGAAAGCTGTGGGCATCGGTGCCCAAATGCTGATTCACCCGTTCCCAGATGGGGCCGTAGAGGGTGGCATCGTCGCATTCTTCCGGCCGTTTGCAGAGTTCCAGTTTTTCCAGGTAAGAGCGTTGCGCCAATTTGAGTTTGTCCCGTGGCGATTTCAAACGCCGTTCCAAACTGCTGTCGGCGATGCCCATCAGCAATTCAAAAATTTCCAGATCGGCTTCGGGGTTATCGGTGGCAGGCAATAATGCTCCCAACACACAGGCTTTGGCGAGGATGAGGGGTTTGCGCCCTTTCCAGTAACTTCCCAAGGCGGTGAGGGTTTGTCCCAAATTTGCTTTGCGTTCTTTTTGGGCTTCGGCGCTGATTTTTTGGGCAGGCAAGAGCCGCTCGATCAAACTCGGCTTATCTTTCCAAGCAAGGGGGATGATGGACAAGGGAGATCTCCGGCGATACCATCGATCATGGTAGCTCTTAGGGCCCTAAGCCGTGAACTCGGAAGACTATATTCATTCGGATCCCGATATTCTCCTGGGTAAGCCAGTTTTCAGAGGAAGTCGCCTATCGGTGGAATTTATTTTGGGGCTATTTTCGGCAGGCTGGACGGAAAAGCAGATTTTGGAAAACTACCCTACGCTGACTCCAGAAGCACTTAGGGCTATGTTTAGCTATATCCAAGAATGTATGCGTGAAATGAACTTCTACAGTTTTTCAGATAAAGTCAGTTGATGCAATTTCTCGTCAATGAAAATTTTCCACGCTTAAGTATCTGTCTATTGCGAGATGCTGGCTTAGATGTGGCATTGCTCTCAGAGGAAGCTCCAGGTACTAAAGATTTCGAGGTCTTGGCTAGAGCTGCACAAGAGAAGCGGATTATATTGACTTTTGATCGGGATTATGGAGAACTAATTTTTCGTTATTCTTCCCGAGAAAGAGCATCTGTGGTTTACTTTCGTTACCAGCCGAGTACGCCAGAAGAACCAGCTCAGCAATTGCTAAAGTTGATCGGCGATAAAAACTTGGTACTGGAAGGGATGTTTACTGTGATCGAGCGCAATCAAGTGCGACAGCGTCCTTTGTAAGTCTAGCTTGTCCAAATCTGGAATGGACTCTGGAAGAGCGTTAAACAACTTGCGAAACTGGGCAGTGGTGCGAGATTTCACAGTGTTTCGGGGTTTAATTCTTCCGTCTTGCCTGCTTGATACTCGGCTATTGCCTCGGCACCGAGTTTTGCTAACATATCCGCTGAAGAAGCAAAGGATTCTTCCCATCGCTGATCGTCTTCTAGCTCATCAAGAATCAGGCTGGCAATTGCATTTTGCTCCTCTGTGGGTAGAGCTTTTAACTTGCTAATCGCTTTCTCCAGCAGTTCTGTCATCATTTGCATTCTCCCAAATAGGCGGTTTTATCTAGTATAACTTAATCTCTTAGCTTTGTCGTGCCAATGGTTGCTTCACTATCCCAAAAGGGCGAGGGATCTTCTTGCAAGCAGGATAACAGGCTGAGTTGATCGGCTTCTACGGCTTCGCTACGCAAGCTATCGGAACAAGCTGGCTGGTATGGGCGCTTGACCGGAGTGGGCACACTCAGTTCCGTCAAGGGATTTTCTGTGAGGGCATAGCGCAGGGCTTTGCGCCAACCGATATTCCCGTGATCGACACCCCCTGTCGCCGCTGCTGTCATGGTGTAAAGCCACCAGCGCTCTTCTGGACGCAGCCCTCTCCAGTTGCGAATGGCATTGGGGATCGCCTCCGGTTTGGCCCGTTCTACTGCCCAAGCCAGCACCAGCAATTCCTTCCCCAGCAGACGTTCTACGAGGTTGCGGCCAGTTGTCCAACGGCTCGGATTCATTTTTTTCGCCCGCAGGCGGTCATTAAACTCTTGTTTGAGATCCTCAGCAATCTGGCTCCAGATAGACCGGCTGAGAACACAGCGCTCCGCAATGTCCGGCTGTCCGTTGATGCCCGCCTTGATGCCATAGACTTCGTAAATCAGCACAGGAGCGGTTCTGCCGGCAGGTATTTCGACCACAAAGTGGTGGGGATCAACGGTTTTGGGACAGCCGAACCCCACCGTCTCCCATTTTTTATCGCTCACTGCTCTACCTCTCCCGGCTCAGGATTGATTTCCAACCGATGCAAAAAGACTTCCAAATCGTGGCCACTGCTGAAGTGTAGCTCGTCCAAGCGCAGACTCACCTCTGCCGTCTCATTGCCCAAAGCCTGACGTGCTATCGCAATAAACTGCTCAATGTCTTCCGCTTTTACCACCATATCGCTTCCAAACCGGGTGGTGATGGCTCGGTTCCCTTCCCCCACGGTTAGGGAGATCCCACCCGCCAGTTGCACACCCAAAGCCTTGCTCTGATTGATGGCCGTATAACTCGCCTTATTTCCTTGCAGGTTGAGGCGCTTGTGCAGCTTAGCCGGTTTGTTTTTGTCAATCACCGGCCCTTTTTGGTCGAGCGCCGGGATCGTGAAGTTGCGAGTGGTGCTCACCCCTTGATCTTCGGCGTAGGCATAGATGGTAACGGCTTCTGATCCCTCTAGTTCGATGGGGCCAGTGTAGAGGGTGCCTTCCCGTGGGTTAATGCCCGTGGTGTTCCAGCGAATTTGACCACGGGGTTTCACGGTTAGCTCTACGGTGCGCTTGCCGCCGCCAATACGAGGCTGGTGGGTGAGGGTCAGCGTATTCTTCCAAGCATAGACATCCCCTGTCTCGTGCCGGCCATCCGGGTCAATGGCGACAAACCACAGGGCAGTGACATTGGTTGTCCAGATCGTATCGGGCACCACAGGGCTGTTGGCATCCACATTGGGCGTGTAGTCGTAGTGAACACGGCCATTTTTGCCCGCATCTCGAGGCAGAATTTCCAAGGTAGCCGTACCGGTGCGGTCATCGTATTCTCGCTGGGTGATGGCTACGGATGTGCGGGGGGGCGGAAAGGGCCCCTTTTCGATGTATCCATCTTCGGTGTACCGCCAGCGACCTTGGCTGACGGCTATCTGCCGCAGGGTATCCATTCCTTTGGGGGGCAACCAGGGCCAGCGCTCGTTGGTGATGGTGCGGGAAACCACGTCTCGCCAAGGGATACGCCGCTCTCCCCCTGCCGGCCACAACAGGTCTTCTGCTCGCGACAGCAACGCCTCGGCATTGGCTTCCACATCGACATACAGCTTGGATGCACCGACATCGGATAGGGCTTTTTCGATCTGCTCTTCAGCATGGAAGGTATTGCCCGTAAAGGTCATGGAGAGCTTGGTAGGAGTCAGTTTGCCCTTGATGGGGTAATAGACCCGATTGAACAGGCTGACCACAGTGGCGTTAAAGTCGTAGGCGGCTTGTTCGGCCTCTTCCTCCAGTTCTGCTTTGTGGGGGGATTTGTCTCCACCGGTTTCTTCCAGTACTCGGGCAACGGCCCACAAACGACGGGTTTTGTCTTCTAGGCTGGCCAGATTGGAGCCATCTCCGGTAACCACACAAAAGTTGTTCTTCTCGGGAACACTTTCCCAAAACTGCTGGGCCTCTTCTGGGGGTGTTTTGCTGTCTGGGCTGAGTACCAGGCACACCCGCGGGCCATTGAGGCGAATCTCATCAATTTTGGGCAGGGCTTGCACCTCTTGATAGGCAATCCGCCGTTGGGGTCGGAAAATTTCTTCCAGCCGCCGCTTCATTTCCGCATCAATTTTCGGCTGGGGAGCGTTGCGGGCACGGCTATCAATGCGCTTACGCAGGTTCTCGATGTTGGAAAAGTACCAAGCATCGTTTTCTTTGCGGTGCAGGTACCAGGCGTTGGCACGGAACGCTTGAAAAGCATCCTGAAATTCGCTGACATTCCGCTGAGGAGCTACTAGGTATTCCAAAAATTGCCCCTCGGTAAAGCCTTTCACGGCATCAACTGATTCAGACAGAGAGGCAGTCAACAGCAGGGCAGCAATCTGACTGGCAGCATCATGGCCCAGTTTTTGATCCACCAGTTCAGCGACAGCAGTGCCATTGGCCGCAATATCGTGGGCAATCGCTCCCTGTAGATTGCTGATTTTGTTGATCTCTTCCCGCACATCTGGGATGTTGAGGTTCAGATGCTGGCAACCGATCAGGTAGACATCGTTGCTGGGACGCTTCCATACCGACTGGATTATTTTTGAAACAAACTGCATCAAGCCGCGAGTTTGACGGTAGCTTTCGTTTTCCTTAAATAGGGCAATGATGTGCTTAACCGAAGGATGGAAAGGGTAAGAAGCATGAATTTCGGCGGCAATTTGTTCGGCAGTTTTGGCAATTGATTTGGCTCTGGCTGCATCTCCCAGCACTTTTGCGTAGGCAGAAGCAACTGCATCAATGGTTTGTACATTGGGCAGGGAGCTAAATAGCCGCTTGCGGAGAATGTCGTAAATTTCCGATGTGCCCAGGTCTACCGGTGTGATGGATCGCGCTTGGCGGTTGGTTTCTTGAGCGAAGTTACCGATTGCTTTTTGCAGTTCCCGTGAGGCTCCTTCGTAGCTGCCGGATAGGTTGGAAATGACAATGCAGCAGCGCTTTAACTTCAAGGCGGCACTCAGCAGGTTCGATAGGGCGTAGGTTGTCACTTGCGCCAATGTACCTCCGCCCACCATGCGGGTAATGGCGTAGTCGAAGTAGGGCGGCAGCTCGTCCAATAGAATGAGGGTGGGTTCATCTCCAATTAAATCAATCCAATCCTGCTCACTGGGGGCATCTGCTCCGTGCTGCCAAAATTTGACAAAAGCCTCTTCTTTCCCCAGTTGCCGGGCAATCTCTCCCCAAATAAACCGTTGCTCGAACTTGAGGCGTCCATTGATGGCAACCAGTTTAGCGTCGGCAAAAGGAGCATCTTGAGTGATGTCTGGCACAACCTCGGCACGCAAAGCGGCATCCCGCGCCAGCAACCCTAGGGCAATCATGGAGTGGGTTTTACCACCCCCCATCGCCTGTTTGAGTTCAAACACCGCTTGGTCGGAGCGACCTGCCAGCCGTTTGAGCCCCTGACGCAGCAACAGATCCATCCCGCGGGTAATGTGGTTTTTGGCGAAGAATGCCCGGGCATCCTCTGCTGTATGCTCGATAACATTCGACAGATTTTCAATTTGCTCAACTATGGCGTAGTTCAAGGCCATAGGATGAATTTGACAAACGTCTTTGACGGTGGGAATCATTGCGGCTAGCTCCTGCTACCCAAGATGGTGACCCTCTCTTCAACTAAAGGAACTGTGGGGGGTGTTCAGTATTTAGCAGAGCTGACACAGGCAGGCAAGGGCGGCTGTTCGATATTCATGTCCCGCCTTGTTTGGGATGCGACGGTCAGGATGGGGATCCCTCTGTGAGGATTTGGTTAACCTTTTCTGTCCACTGGGGATCTTCAGGTGCAATCACTATGCTCTTGGGTCGGGATCCCAGTTCCCGATAGATGGGCTCCACTGCGGGAGTGCCCCGCAACTGCCAAGCTATGTCTTTGAGCTGTTGAGTGGTCAAGGTCGATAAATCAAGGATGGTCATGTGGATAGCTCCCCCTCTGGGCCAGTGAATCTCTGTAGCTTCGACCCGTTGAGCTTTACCTCAAGATAAACGGAGAGGGTGGGATTCGAACCCACGGTGGCGTCAACCACGGCAGTTTTCAAGACTGCTTCCTTAAACCGCTCGGACACCTCTCCAAACTGCTGGGATCCCCAGGCTTTACTTATGTTACGCAATGGGTTTCTGGCTGTGCAATCGCTGCCGACCACAACCCCCACAGATTTACCCGCCACTGCCGCCGGAGACCTGAGTGGACGCCTGATGGTTGCGAATGGCCCGCTTGACCAAATTGAGGAAGGCAAAGGCCCGTTGGTCGGTCGGATCCAAGCGCATCACCGCTTGAAAGGCTGCTTCCGCCTGTTGCAGAACGGCCAGATCGATTTGTCCATCCTCATCGGCTTCCAGTTGGGCCTTTTGCAAGAGGAGGGCCCCTCGATTGTAATGGGCTGCCACATGGTTGGGATCTGCCGCCAAAACGGCTTCCAGCTCTGTCAGGGCCGGATCCAGATAGCCGCTCATGCCCAGTACCCAGGCCAGCTTGTAACGAGCTTCGGTATGGGTTGGATCGGCAGCAACCGCCTGGCGAAACGCTTGGATGGCAGCCTGGAAATCGCCCGCTTGTACCGCTGCGATGCCTTCTTGGTAGCTGTCGTGAGCCATGAGCAAGTTGGGGGTTGACTGGGAAGCTGGCATGAGGAAGGGATCCCTTACCTGTAGATTAACCCTTGCCAAACCGGTGGCTCCCAATTCCCATCCCAGGTACCGAGAACAGAGCCGTGCCCCCGCTGGTTTACCGTCTTTTCCCTCTTGGGGGTGCCATCTGCAGCAGGAGAAACTGCCGCGGCAAGAGATTGGAGATTGCGCAAAGCCTGACCCGCATAACCTGCGCCCCTTCCTAGGATGAACATAGCCATTGATTGGGTGTGAACCATGAATGCCAAACTGCTTTTCCTACCGCTGGCTTTGGGGCTGTCTGTGGCTCCGACCACCGCTGTTTTTCCGCAAACCCTAGGCATCTACCCTCCTTTACAAAGGCTGCAACTGGCCGATACTCGTCAGTTGGATGTTGGCACCCGCTCCATCATTGTCAACCCCGTTCCTTCCGACCTGCGGGTGAATCTGGAGCTGGATCGGCACGGGTCTAACCCCATCTACCGGCCTGGCGAGCCGATTGCCATTACCCTGAGCACCAACCGCGATGCCTACGTTTACCTGTTCAGCATCCAAGCCGATGGCCGTACCCATCTGATTTTGCCCAACCGCTTTTCCGGTGGCAACGAGTTTCTGCGGGCCGGAGAAGTGCGCACCTTCCCGCCGCCAGGGGCCAGCTATCGGTTGACCATCGCTCCACCCTTCGGCCAAGCCCAGGTGTTAGCGGTGGCATCCCCCCGTCCGCTGAACTTCCAGGAGATTGCCTCTTTTGAGCAGAGTGGCTCCTTTGCCGACGTGCGGGTGCGGGGATCCCAACTGGGCAATGCCATTGCCCGCGCCATCATTGTCGAGGGGATCCCTTCCGACCAGTGGGTGACGGCCACCCGATTCTATCGAGTTGCCCCGCGCTAATCCAAGCTCTGAGACCTCAGGTGGATGGCCCGCACAGGATCCCCTTCATCGGGTATATGACCAGCCCCACCGTTCAAGCTGGGAAGGAAGTCAACCACCCCAAAGGCTGCCCAAAGATTGGGTTCATCTGCCACAATGAGAGCAGCCAAAGGTAGTCTCGGCTACGTTTCTCCTGTGCGGTTTTGGTCGGCCATTCTATGTCCCCTTCCTCCAAGCCCCTGAGCGAGCAGATTCGCAGCATTGACGACCATCTCTCCCGCCGCCCCCTGGATCTGGATCCGGCGGGCTATTTCGTCATCTACTTGGATCGGGAGCAGAACCTCATTTGCGCCAAGTACTACAGCACCGTCATCAATGAGCGGGGGCTGGCCACCGATCCGGAAACAGGAGCTGTGATCCCGGCAAAGGGCTCCGTCAACCGATCCCCTGAACGGGTGTATGTTGGGCGCACGGCCAAAGAACTGTGTGTACAGATCTTTGAAAAGGAGCAGGAGAGAGTGGTCTCCCAGCTCAGCCATGCGGCCTACTTGGGAAGGGAGTTTCAAAAAGCCGAAGCTGCCCTGATCTCTGGCGAGGAGTACATCCAAGACTGATCCCTTCCCAGAAAGCTCACCAAATTTTCGGGCTGGAGACCCGCACCATAGCCGCAGGCTTGGTGTCGGGAGGAAAGCCCTCCTCCTTATAGGTTTGCCGGTCAAAAGCCTGGATGAACTACAATAAGCCCATGAGCCAGACTATATCCGTACGTTGCAAGCTGATAGTCCCACAAGAGTTGCGTCAAGAAATTGACCGCACTT
>NZ_JBSSAH010000051.1:0-19555 GCF_054058415.1 Thermostichus sp. MS-CIW-38
TTCTCGTTTTGACAAATTGGCCAGGAACTTCTTGAGTTTTCTCTATCTCGTCAGTGCTCTCTTTTGGCTCAAATGAAAGATCAACACAACCTAGTAAATTCTCAGCTTTGGCTTGAGCTGAGCTTTGGCTTGAGCTGAGAAGGAAGTGGGCATCTCTATCAAGAGAGAATACAAATGAAAGTAGGACTGCGTCTAGGCATTTTAGCCTTGCTACTGCCGGGAACGACAAGTACTACCTATACAACGGCGGGACTTTAACTCAAGCGGGGTTTTTGTATACTTCCCCAAGTCCGCCTGGCCAAACCTTCACCAAAACTCTAACCCTCTCGCCTGCAGAGATTGCCAACAACCGAGTGACCTTAGTAGTTCAAGATAATACGGCGGTTTTGCAAGCTAAGCTAGAGCTTAGATACTGCTGCTGTGAATGCGAGTTTCCCATTTGAAGTTGAGTGAAATTTGCCTTAGGGGGGACTTCCGTGCCCCCCTTTTCTTCAACTCCCCCTGGCTGCAGACCTCAAAGCTTACTCAGAAAGGGTGGAAAAGCCTAACGGCGGGCCTGGGCAAAAATGGCCTGCAAAATCTCGTCGGCCCCCTGCCGTTTTAGCTTTTCTGCAAGAGCCATCCCCACTGCCTCGGGATCGGCGGTGGATCCCGTCTGAGTATCGCGGATGAGCCGCCGGCCATCCAGGTCGGCCACCATACCGGTTAGGTGCAGCGCCTCCCCTTGGACTTGGCTGTGAACGCCAATGGGCACTTGACACCCTCCTTCCAAAGCCCGCAGGAAAGCTCGCTCTGCCAAGCAGCGGGCTGTGGCCTCCGCATCGGCCAAGGGTCGGATAAGCTCCAGAATCCGCTCATCTCCCTGCCGACACTCGATTCCCAGGGATCCCTGGCCAACCGCGTACAGAGACACGCCGGGATCCAGCACCTCGTGGATCCGGTCGGCTTTGCCCAGGCGCTTCAACCCGGCCACTGCCAAAATAAGGCCGTCGTACTCTCCCCTCTCCAGCTTGGCCAAGCGGGTGTTGAGGTTGCCCCGCACATCCTTAAAGTGCAAGTGGGGAAAGGCATGGCGCAGTTGGGCCAGCCGCCGCAGCGATGAAGTGCCGATCACCGTCCCCTCTGGCAGGGTGGCCAGTCGGTAATCCCGGAACTTTTCCCCCACCACCAAAGCATCCAGGGGATCCTCCCGCCGCGTGATCGCCCCCAACACCAAGCCCTCCGGCAGGCGGGTGGGTAAGTCTTTAAGGCTGTGTACCGCCAAGTCGCTGCTGTCGTTGAGCAGGCTAACTTCCAATTCCTTGGTAAAAAGACCTTTGTCCCCAATTTTGGCCAGTGCCACATCCAGGATGATGTCTCCCTGGGTGGAAAGGGTGTTGAGCTCCAGGGGTAATCCCGGATGGTGTTCTTGCAACTGACCCATCACCCACTGGGTCTGCACCAAAGCCAACTCGCTTTTTCGAGAGGCGATCCGCACCGGCTTGGTGATCCCAGCAGAGGGTTTGGAGGGGGTCGAAGCCAGTTCACTCATGGCTGCCGCAAAAAAGAACACTGTCTCTCACGCTAGCCGAATCTGTGCCAGGGCAAGGCGGCGGCCTTTAAGATCCTTAACCAAAATTGCAGTTTCCCGAAATCAAGACTTTACCGCAGGGATCCCAGCCGGTAGGATAAGTAGATGGATTCTCCGGCTCGGCGGGGGAGGATCCGGTCTGTCAAGCTCCTCTTCCCCAACCCCAGAGCTTTTGAGGGGAGCTTTCTACAATGGGCACAAGCCCCTGGTTTGGTTGGTCGTCTGCCTGGATGAGTCTTATGGAAGAAAACAACGTCAGCAACGGCACTCAATTACTGCTCAAACGCAACATTCCCGTTAAGGTGGTGGTCACACCCCTTTGGAAAAAGGAAATGCAGGAGCAATTGGAGCGGCAGATCGAAGCCACCGATGCTCAGATGCAACAGCTGGAGTTTCAGGGCAAGCGGGCTATTGCCGAACTGGAGAAACAGAGCCCCAACCCCAACAGCCCCCAACTGCTCCAACAGGTGGAAGCGGTGAAAAGCCGCGTGAACGAGCAGAAAATCCGCCTCTTGGATCAGAAAAACCAATTGTTGCAGCAGATCAACCAACTGAGCACCCTGGAGCTTAACCAAGAAGTGCTGCAGGGCAATGTGGAGAGCTTCTTCCGAGTCCAAAAAGGAGACAACCTGATCCAGAAAATGCAGGTCGAGATCCTTCTGGAAGATGGGGTGATCAAAGAGATTCGCGGTAACCCATAGGCTACTCACCCCCTTGCCGGAGAAGCGGCAGTCGGGATCCCCAATTTTTCTCGCCTGTAGGTTCTCGAGAACTCCGTTTCGCCAACACAATGGGTGACAATAGGTAACAACCTCTTAACAGCCTTTGGGTTAACGCTCGCACAGGCTGGCGAGGTTGGGTAACATTGCCGGCCGGGGGAGGATTCCCATGTCTGAGTTCGTCTGGTCAGAGCCAGAGCCTCTCGAGGATCTTCATCTTCCCGATTGGTTGCTCACCTCGGCCCAGCGCCGCCGTCTCAAGGCTCTGCTGGTTCTGGCCATGGTGTGGGGGTTGGTCAGCCTGATGCATGTGGTGCCGACGGCCCGTTGGATCACCGTTGGTTTGGCCACGTTCATGGTGATCCACATTAGCCGCTTATTTCGCCTGCAACCGGCGACCTCCCTGCCCCCTCTGAGACTTCCTCCTGCCGCTGCGACCCGCCGGGATCCCAGGTCAACAGATAACAGCGATGACCCTAACAACAATGACTCTGTCCTGCCAATGCAACGGGATGGGCAGAGCGGGCTTTCTGAGTTGGGCGGGCTGGCCTTGCCCCGTGTGGCTGTGTTGATCCCAGCCAAGAATGAGAGCGCAGTGCTCCCACGGCTGTTGCACAGCTTGACCCAGCTCCGTTACCCCACCAGCCATCTGGAGCTCTGGGCCATCGACGACAACAGCAGCGATGCCACCCCTGAAGTTCTGCGGGAAGCCCAAAAGTGGATCCCCCATCTGCGGGTTTACCGGCGGCAGCCGGGGCGGGGCGGGGGTAAGTCCGGCGCCCTCAACGAGGTACTGCCCCTCACCCAAGGGGAGATCATCCTGGTCTGCGATGCCGATGCTGTGGTGCCTTCGGATTTTCTTGCCCGCACTCTGCCCTTGTTTGTTCAAGTGGGAAGCCTGCGCAGCCGTTTCAGCAGACGGACGGTAGGCGCTGTCCAGGTGCGCAAGGCCCTGAGCAACCCCAACGTCAACTTCTGGACTCTGGGGCAGGTGGCGGAAATGGCCTCCGACGCTTATTTTCAGCAGCAGCGCGTGGCCGTGAGGGGCATTGGCGAGCTACGCGGCAATGGCCAACTGGTGCGGCGAGATGTCTTGGAAAAGTGCGGCGGCTGGAATGAGAGCACCCTCACTGACGACCTGGATCTCACCTTCAAGCTGCACCTGGCGGGCGTAGATATCGCCTTTCTGACGGAGCCGGCCATCGTCGAAGAAGGGGTCACCTCTTGGAAAAGTCTCTGGCACCAGCGCTGCCGCTGGGCGGAAGGGGGCTACCAGCGCTATCTCGACTACTGGCCAGGGATCCTCGGTCGCCGCATGGGGATGGCCAAAACAGTAGATCTCTGGGCCTTCTTTATTTCTCAGTACTTGCTGCCGATGGCCTTGGTTCCCGACACCCTCTGGGTGCTGTTGGCGGGCCACTCCTCGGTGCTGCTCCCCTTGAACGCTCTGGTGATGGGCTGCCTGACGGTGGCTTTTTACCGGGGGCTACGCCAGGTGGAGGGCTTGCGCGGACGGCGACTTTGGTGGCACACCGCCCTGGGCTTGGTCTACATGCTCCACTGGCTGCCGGTTATGATCGCCACAACCGCTCGCATGTGTGTACAGCCCAAGCGCCTAAGGTGGGTGAAAACTGTTCATCACGGCGCTTGAGGTCAGCAAGTTGGATCCAATCCTGCTATCCTAGTCAAGCACCTGCTCACGCCCTGCTCGACCATGGCCCGCCTCTACTACGACACCGACGCCAACCTGGAGCCTTTGGCCGATAAAACCGTTGCCATCATCGGCTATGGCAGCCAAGGCCACGCCCACGCCCTCAATTTGCGCGATAGCGGTGTCCAGGTCATCGTTGGCCTTTACCCTGGCAGCCCTTCCTGGCCCAAAGCCGAGCAAGACGGCTTAATGGTCAAAACGGTGGCGGATGCTGCCGCTGCCGCCGATTGGGTAATGGTTTTGCTGCCCGATGAAGTGCAAAAGGCCGTTTTCCAGGGCGAAATCCGTCCCCACCTGCAGCCGGGGAACGTGCTCCTCTTTGCCCATGGCTTCAACATTCACTTCGGGCAGATCCAGCCGCCGGCAGACGTGGATGTCATCATGGTTGCCCCCAAAGGCCCTGGGCACTTGGTGCGGCGCACCTACCAAGCGGGGGAAGGGGTGCCCTGCCTGTTTGCCGTCTATCAAGATGCCTCGGGAATGGCACGGGAGCGGGCCATGGCCTATGCCAAAGCCATCGGTGGCACGCGGGCCGGCATTTTGGAAACCACCTTCCGGGAAGAGACCGAAACCGACCTCTTTGGCGAGCAGGTGGTGCTCTGCGGTGGGCTGACGGCTCTGATCAAAGCGGGGTTTGAAACCTTGGTGGAAGCGGGCTACCAGCCGGAACTGGCCTACTTCGAGTGCCTGCACGAGGTGAAGCTGATCGTGGATCTCATCGTCGAGGGCGGCCTGGAAAAAATGCGCCAGAGCATCTCCAACACGGCAGAATACGGCGACTACACCCGTGGCCCCCGCATCATTACGGAGCAAACCCGCGCCGAGATGAAACGCATCCTCGCCGAGATTCAAAGCGGCCAATTTGCCCGTGAATTTGTCTTGGAAAATCAGGCCGGCAAGCCAGGGCTTACTGCGATGCGGCGCCGCGAGGCCGAACACCCCATTGAACAGGTGGGCAGGGAGCTGCGGGCCATGTTTAGCTGGCTAAAGAAATAGGTCGGATATCTGGAGCTAAGTGTAGGCCGTCTCTGTGCTGGATCTGAAGCTGCTGCGGGATCGCCCTGAACAGGTACGCCAAGCCCTGCAAAACCGCCGGGCCACAGTCGATCTGGACGGGATCCTGCAGTTGGATCGGGAGCGGCGGCAGTTGGAGGCCCGCAAGGGATCCCTGCAGGCCGAAAGCAACAGCCTCGGCAAAAAAGTCGGCGAGATCCTCCGCCAGGGGGCGGATCCCCAAGGCCCCGAAGTGGCGGCCCTCCGGCAGCGGGGGGTGGATCTCAAGGCCGAGATTGCCCAACTGGAGCAGCAGGAACGGGAGCTGGAAGAGGAGATTCGTGCTCGGCTGCTTACCCTGCCCAATTTGCCCCTGCCCAGCGTGCCGGTTGGCCGAGATGAGGCCGACAATGTAGAGGTGCGCCGCTGGGGTGAGGAGCTAAAGCCGGCCCATCCTGTCCTTCCCCATGACGAGATTGCCGAAAAACTGGGGTTGCTGGAGATTGGCCGTGCGGTCAAAGTGGCCCAAAGCCGCTTTGTGGCTATGGTAGGGGCGGGCGCGGCCCTGGAACGGGCTTTGATTGCCATGATGCTGGAGCGCCACGTTGCAGCCGGCTACACCGAGGTGATCCCACCCTTTTTGGTCAACAGCGCCGCTTTGCAGGGGACGGGGCAGTTGCCCAAGTTTGCCGAAGACAGCTTTCGCTGTGCTGACGACGACCTGTGGCTGATCCCGACGGCGGAAGTTCCCCTTACCAATCTGTACCGGGATGAGGTAATCCCTGCGGAGTCCCTCCCTCTTTACTTCTGTGCTTACACCCCTTGTTTTCGCCGTGAGGCGGGCAGCTATGGCCGCGACACCAAGGGGCTGATCCGGTTGCACCAGTTTCAAAAAGTGGAGCTGGTCAAGGTCACTCGCCCAGATCAATCGGAAGCCGAACACGAGAAGCTGGTGCAGGATGCCGAGGCCATCTTACAGATGCTGGAGCTGCCCTACCGGGTGGTGGAGCTGTGTAGCGGCGATTTGGGCTTTGCGGCAGCCCGCTGCTTTGACTTGGAGGTGTGGTTCCCCTCCCAAAATCAATACCGCGAGATCTCCAGTTGCTCCAACTGCTGGGACTTTCAGGCCCGCCGTGCTAACCTGCGCTACAAAGAAGCCGGCCAGAAAGGCACCCAGTTTGTCCACACCCTGAACGGATCTGGCTTGGCGGTGGGGCGCTCTCTGGCTGCCCTGCTGGAAAATCACCAACAGCCGGATGGCTCGATTCGCATTCCCAAGGCGCTGCGTCCCTTTCTCAGCTCCCGGTTTCTCTCGGAAGACGGGATCCTCATTCCTGCTGCCTGAGCTCAAACTCAACCCAGTTTGATTGAGACTCGATTGAGACGCTCCTGCCCACCCGGCAGACGCCCTTATCTTTTCTGCAGTTTGGAAATGAATCAGCTTGACCTGCTCCTCGCTCTACAAGGATGAGGATCCCTAACACTTCACAGAGACGATCCACCTGACGGTAGCCTCAATCTTTAGGGTCATTTCAAGTTAGGTTGAGACACTTCCCAAGTGCTCTGCGGTACCGCTTCCGCTATGCAAAAGGGGAGAGGAGCTAGGAAGCAATGCATTCCTACCTTCCTGCCGGGCTGTCCTTCCGCTCAAGATTTGCCCTTGATGCGATCCAACTCAGCTTGCAATTCGGCGATCTTCTGGCGCAAACGGGCCGCTTCTGAAAGTTCGATGGCCGTGCCTGCCTCGCCCTCGGCATTGCTAATGTCGTCGATGGTGATCTTGCGGGGACCGGCAGTTTGTCTGTCTTCTCCCTTGCGGTTGGCGTTGGCGGCGATGGCATCCATGTAAGCCCGCGCCTCTTCAGCGGTCATCGCCCCCCGCTCCACCAGCTCGTCCACCAAAGCTTGCGCCTGCTTGCGCAACTCCATCAGACGGATACCCGCTTTGCTGGCCACCTTGGCAGCATTATCCGCCGCCACAGCCGCCAAACCCATGCCGAAGTAAAAGGCTTTTTGAGCCCAGTTGGCGAGGGGATTGTCTGTCTCGGACATTGCTAGGACAAGGGGGAGAAAGGCGAGAAGGGGAATGACCCAGCAGAGAGGAAAGTGGGGTAGCAAAGGGCGACCCGGGTTGACGCGCCTGCTCAGAGCATCCCGTGGTGCTGCTATCTTCCGATCCTGACACGGTTTGGGCGTCGGAGCTGCACGGACCCAGGTCTTTCAGTAGCCTAGCATTTTTCCGTTCTGCCCTGCTCGGCTTTCTTGGGCAACAGATGGATTGCTCAGGGGGCTAGGGAGTTTCAGGCGGCTCCAGATAAACAGGGATCCGTTCCACAGCCGTATCGTTGCGCTGCACTTCCTGTTCCTGAACTTGAGGAAGGGTTACCGGCAGGGTAACCGGTTGAGCAACAAAACAACTGGCCACGGGCAGCGCTTGCTCCAGTTCGTCCAGAGGGCGGGGGATCACTGCCACCGCGTGCAATTCCCCAATGCGCTCTGCTTCGTACATGCCGGCATCGATGGCAATGGCCACGTTGGCCACTGTACCGCGGATAATGGCCGTACATAGGCCATCCCCAATGGTCTCGTAGGCCGCCAGTTGGACATCCGCGGTTTTGAGCATGACATCGGCAGCTCCCACCATTGCCGGGAAGCCGCGAGTTTCCAGCAGGCCCACGGCCAAGTTACTGAGGCGGCTGTAGCCGCGGTTTTGTGCCAGTTGAGACAGCTTGCTGCTGATCGGCAGCACCACTTCCAAGTTGGGCAGGGGGCGCGGGATCACCAAACTGGAGATCTCCTCTTGCTCGAACTGGCGGGCCAGCTCAATTCCCTCCTCAATGGCAATGCGCACATCGGCAATTCCCCCCCGCACAATGGCTGTGCAATAGCCCCCCGAGGTTTTCTCAAAGCCGATCAGCGTCACGCCTGCCGACTTGGTCATAGCGTCGGCAATGCGCACGATGACCGGAAAGCTGCGCGTCTGAATCAGGCCCAGGGAGGTTGACATCGGCATCCTAACTACTCACGCCAGTTTAGCCATCAGATCCGGCTATCCCCAGAGGAGAGCACCTGTCGATGGGGATAAATCTTGCTCAAGAGGCGATCCAATTCCCAATGGCCAGGGATCCCATTGAGCTTATGGGTTTTGGTCTCTGGGGAGTCGGATTTTTCTTGGTGCCAACGGCGGGTTTGCTTTTCAACATTGGCCACCGGAGAACTGGGTGGGGGAGACGGCTCAGGCGACATCTCTGGAGCCATTTCCACTGCCGCCGGCGAGGGCTCTGCCGGGGTGAGCTTGCTGCCGCCCGCCTCCTGGAGATCGAAACCATAGGTGGGATCCCCGAGCAGCGAGCCGGGGGGAATGACTGCTTGGCTGAGCACCGAACAATTCAGCACCGTGGTTTCTGAGCCGATGCAGGCGTTTTTGCCGATGGTGCCCTGCCCGATCACCAGCACCCCCATTCCCAAGGTTGCTCCCGCCTCCACGATGAGGGATCCCCCACAGGCGTGCAGAACGGATCCCATGCCGATACACGCGCCGCGCCCGATGTGAATTCGACAGCCGGGGTTGGCCCGCAGCAGCACCCCTGCCCCAATCCCCGCCCCGGCTTCCACCTGTACCTCACCACTGACAAAATAGCGAGTTTCGTCGTTCTGGCCAGGCAAGGCGCGGAGCGTCATGGAGTTGGGCAAAGTAGAGGCCAACAAAGTGCTCCTCATCGCTGGGGGGTTGGGCTTGAACCAACAGAGGTCAAAAAAAGCTGGGATCCCTCAAGGGGTTTGGATGATCTGCTCCAGCACTCGCCGTTTGGCTTTTGGGTCAATACCCAGCAGGCGGACGTATTCGCCGCGATGTTCCTCCAGACAGGCTTCCAGAGCTGCCACCACTTGCGGCACTTGGGTGGCCTCGATGGGGCTACAGCTTTGCCAGGAAGACGTGCGAAAACGGCGCTTGTCCGCATGTTCGGTGCCGATGCGGTAGCCTTGGCTGAGCAACTGCTGCACCTGAGCCACCACCTCGGCGCTGAGGCGGGTGCCAGAAGGGGATCCCTTGGGGGCAGAAGCAGGAGCCGCGGCAGCAGCAGCAGATTTTCCGCTAGGGGTTTGGATGATGCGCTCATAGACCCGCCGTTTGCCTTTGGGATCGATCCCCAGCAGGCGCACATATTCTCCCTGGTGCTCCGCCAGGGCAGCCGTCAGCTTAGCCAACACCTCTGGCCCGCGGGTGGCGCGAATGGCCGGCCCACTCTGCCAGGAAGAGGTTTTGAAGCGGCGCTCGTCGGCATATTCGTAGCCGATGCGATAGCCCTGAGCCAGCAGCCGATGCACCTCCTCCTGCACCTCCAGATCCAGGCTGGCACTGCCCCCTGCCGCAGGAGCCGTATCTGCCACCACGCCGGTTCCTGCAGGACTGCTGCTCACCTGGCCTTGCGGGGTTTGAATGACCTTCTCCAGCACCCGCCGTTTGCCTTTGGGATCGATCCCCAACAGGCGCACATATTCTCCCTGGTGCTCTGCTAGGGCAGCCTGAACAGCGGCCAGGATCTCCTGCGGCTGACCGCTCAAATTGCTCAAGGTCTGCCAAGAAGAGGTGCGGTAGCGGCGGGCATCAGCCACCTCCAGGCCAACGCGATACCCCTGCGCCAACAAAGTCCGGATCTCCTCCTCCAGCCCTGAGCCAGAGCGAGAGCCGACCGCCCCAGAACCCGGAGCAGCGGCTGCCGAGACGCGGCTGGGCATCCCAGAGACCAGCGCCGGCCCATCGGGGGTTTGGATGATTTGCTCCAGCACCCGCCGTTTAGCCTTGGGATCGATCCCCAACAGGCGCACATATTCTCCCTGGTGCTCCACCAGGATGGCCCCCAGCGATCGCACCACCTCCGCCTCGTGGGTGCTGGCGATTGGGCTTTCGCTTTGCCAGGAAGAGGTTTTGAAGCGGCGAGCATCGGCATACTCTAGCCCCACGCGATAGCCTTGGGCCAACAGGGCACGAATTTGCTCCACCACCTCCGGCTTGAGAGGGGATCCGCCGCCGTTCCGGCCATTGCCGCGATGGGAAGAATGAGTCATGGGTGCCGTCTCCGTAGCCGTTGAGTTAGAGGTGCGCTGCAGTTCGTTGCGGATGGGAGCGATACAGACGAGGTTTTCGCTGCACTGGTAGCCCTCTCGCAGGGCTTGGTTGATGCCGATCACGTGTTGGGCAAACTTGGCATCGCTATCCTGGACGTCGGGCAGCCGGTCGGCCTCGGCCTGGGTGGTGATGATGGATCCAGAAGGCACGTACTTGCCTGGGGGGATCTCCACATCCTGGATCAGGCAATGCAACATGATGATGCAGCCATCCCCAACCCGAGCGTTGAACACCGTCGAGCGGAAGCCAATAAAGCAGTCGTTGCCCACGTAGGCCGGCCCGTGGATCAGAGCCATGTGGGCAATGGAAGTGTTTCTGCCAATCCAAACGGAGTAGGGTTGGCCGTCTTCTCCTATCACCCGCCCCTGTTCCAGGCCGTGGATGACCACCCCATCCTGAATGTTGGATCTGGCGCCAATGTGGAAGGGGGATCCCTCGTCAGCGCGAATGGAAGTTCCCGGGGCGATCAGCACCTCCGCTTCCACCCGCACATCCCCAATGAGGTTGGAGAAAGAATGCACGTAGGCTGTGGGATCGATCTTGGGCTCCGCCAGTCGGCGAGACCAGGGCGTTGGCGGTGCAGCATAGGTGTGAGCAGGCATAACCGTGAGCCTCTAGAACGCAGTAGGGCGGACAAGGGCAGCAAGAGAGATGAGAAGGGAAGGGATCCCAGCTAGCGTTGATCGCGCTTGTTGTAGAGAGAGCGACCGCCAACGCTGACCGTATCGATAATCGCCATCACCACTGCATCCAGCGGGCGAGTCTGGTTTCCTTGCGGCTGGCGAGCGGCACTGCCTTGGCTAACCAGCACCCACTCGTCAATGCCGGCCCCCACCGGATCGGCAGCCACAGCGTAATCGGGTTGCGGCTGGCCCTCGAGATCGACGTACTGCACCAACAAAAACTTCACGCCCGTCAAGCTGGGATCCTTTTGAGTGCTGGTAACGGTGCCCCGCACAATGGCAATACGCATCAGGGACGGGTGAAGGGACGGATGGCATTTACCCCTTCGCGGAACTGAGCCACATCCTCGGTGTAGCGAATGGGCAACACGTACTCCAGGTTCTCGTGGGGACGGGCGATAATGTGCCAAGACAACAACTGGCCGCCGTTCACCCGCTTCACCGAGTCAATGCCGGCAGCCACCGAGGCTTGCACCTCC
This sequence comes from Thermostichus sp. MS-CIW-38, assembly GCF_054058415.1. Classification (NCBI taxonomy): domain Bacteria; kingdom Bacillati; phylum Cyanobacteriota; class Cyanophyceae; order Thermostichales; family Thermostichaceae; genus Thermostichus; species Thermostichus sp. MS-CIW-38. The sequence goes on from NZ_JBSSAH010000051.1 coordinate 11,287, forward strand.
GAGACATCCCCCCGCACGATCACGGTGACCCGACCGCTGCTGATTTTCTCGTAACCCACCAGGGTAACGCGGGCGGCCTTGACCATGGCGTCGGCAGCTTCTACCACTGCCGGGAAGCCCAGGGTTTCGATCATTCCAACTGCAATAGCCATAGGTACTCCTTACGCTGAAAGTGAAAGTGGGGTGCGAACTTTCTGGGGTGCGAACTTTACTGAAGTCGGGACTAGGTGCGGAACTGCTCTACCGCCTCGGTATAGCGGATGGGCAACACAAACTCCAGGTTCTCGTGGGGACGGGCAATGATGTGGTGGGAGAGAATCTCACCCCCGCTCACCCGCTTGGCAGACTCCAAACCGGCAGCCACTGAGGCTTGCACCTCCGAGACATCCCCCCGCACGATCACGGTGACCCGACCGCTGCCGATTTTCTCGTAACCCACCAGGGTAACGCGGGCTGCCTTGACCATGGCGTCGGCAGCTTCTACCACTGCCGGGAACCCGCGGGTTTCGATCATTCCAACTGCAATAGGCATATCAACTCTCCACTTTTGAACACACTCAGTTCCTGAACGCTGTCGAACCCAGTAGCAAGGCAAAGTGATCTCGCTTGTTGGGTTCGCTCATGCAATCTCCTTCGATCCCATCAGAGAGATCCTCTGCCCAAATCTCGATTGACAGCTTTTCCCGGCGACACCTACCCCAGCCAACACGAACTTCCCTGAGGGGAGAAGGCCCTGCCCAGCCGCAGACCTCAGACTGAAGTCGGAAAAGGTTGTAGGAGCCATCAGGGTTAAGCGCAACTGTCACTCAGGCGGGCAAAGCTGCCAGCTCTGAGCTAAGTCCACATCTTTCTTGTACACAATCGATCATACAAAATTGACTAGGACAGCTCAGAGAAGGGATCCCCGACTTAACAAAATGATATCCCTATTTAATCCTGGACGAAAATCAATATTTTTAATTAGCACGATAGCTTTTTATTAAGAGAGGCAAAATTGTTATCAATTCAAAAATAATTCTTGACATCTTTTCAACTTTCACCGCTCATCGACTCCTGGATCATCGGCGCAGTGAGGGGGGCACTTCCAGGCCGTGGGCTTCCATGAGGTCGGCTTGGCCCATCAGGTGGGCCGGGGATCCCTGGGCCCAGATCCGACCTTGATCCAACAGGATGACCTGATCGCACACCTCCAAGATCAGCTCCAGATCGTGGGAAGCCAGCAGAAAAGTGTGGGCGGCCTGTTGCAAAAAAACTATCAACCGGCGCCGGGCTCGCAAATCGAGGTTGGCCGTCGGCTCATCGTAGAGCACCAACTGGGGTTTCATCGCCAGGATCCCGGCAATGGCGACCATGCGCTTTTCCCCACCGGAGAGGTGATGGGGGGGACGATCAGCCAAATGGAGGGTGCCGGTCAGGTGCAAGGCCTCTCGAACCGCAGCCGCAATCTCCGCCTCAGGACGGGCCAAATTGCGCAGTCCGAAGGCCACATCTTCGGCCACCGATGGGGCAAACAGTTGGTCGTTGGGATCCTGAAACACCAACCCCACCTCAGGGCGAAACTGGCCGGGCCGCAGCGGCTGGCCAAACAAACTCACCTGGCCAGAGCAGGGGGGCAACAGGCCGCAGAGGGTGAGGAACAGGGTAGTTTTACCCGCGCCATTGGGGCCGATCACCCCCAGATGTTGCCCAACCTCGACCCGTAGATCCAGCCCTTGCAGCACCGGCGGATGACCGGGATAAGCTGTCCACAATTGGTTCACCTCCACCGCCGGCACCGGGTTCATAGCAAAGTTAGGGCATCCGCACGTCTTTCCAGCGCTCCTGGGTGGCCGTGGGGGTAAGTTGCAAGGTGGGCACACTGGGGCTGGTGAGGTCAATGTGGACGATGTCGTCGGGCGTACACTCGCAGTAGCGGCGCAGATCCCGCATTTGGTTGAGGGTCTGAATTTGCAAGGGCAAGCGGTCGGAAATCGGCCCCAGGTAGACGTTGCCCAGCTCAGTATGCAGGGTAATTCCCGCTCCAGATTGCCAATCCACTGCCCTGATCTGAATTTCAGACTGCTGTAAAGCCCTGAGCAACAGCGCCCATTGCTCTGGGGTGTGGTTCTCCCAGCCCAGCAGCTCCAGCTCAGGCCAAGACGTGGGGGAACGGTAGGGATCCGGAGACAGCCAGTTGCCTTGGACATCCACCCAGCCCAGTTGGTTGCCCCATCGCGCGCGCGCCACAGGTTGCCGTTCCCGCACCTGGACGATGACACCCACCGGCAGCAGCCGCCGCTGCACCTGGACGCTTTCGATGGGAGAGGGGCGGGTCGGGGATCCCAGCAAAGCCCTTTCCAAAACAGCCGGTTGCACCTGCCAAATGTTGAGGGGATACTGCAGGGGCAATTGTGCCCGTATCCAGGCGGGATCGACCCAGTGGGCACCCTTTACCTGAATCTGTTCTGGCTGACGAATTTGCCAGTGGGGCTGCCGTAGGCCCAGCACCAGCAGCGCCAAGAGGGTCATCGAACCGGTCAGGCGCCAGGATCCCTGCCAGAATCGGCTGCGCCGTTGCCGACGCAAAAGCTGCCTACGCTGCAGGATTTGTTCACGGTTGGGAGCAGCCAGGAGTGCCATGGATCCCCCTTCACCCCATCACGGGGTATGCAGATGGGGAACATTCCGTGCTTCTACTCAACCCGCCATCTCCTGAACCTGATCCGCCCGCAGCCAAACCGTAGGGGTGGGAACAGCCCCAAACTTAATCTGCAGGTAGTCACCTTTGATATCCACGACTTCTCCGGGGGTCTCGAAAACGTAGTTGGGAATAAAAGGATCGCTTGCCTGCGCTTCTAAGCTACCCTCCAGTTTCTCGCGGATAGCCCGCACCAAGGTGCCTCGCTTAATCGCCATTGTTCCTCCTCAGTTCAGTCGCAGATTAGCCGGTTCGATAGCAGTTGTATCACGCCTGTCGCTGCTGCGAAGAGGAAAGCTGGGATCCAGCCTCTGGTTGGCTCTGACAGGGATCAACCTGAATTTGGCCTATTTGCGTCTCAGGCTGCGGGCCATATTGCGGAAGGTATCCATGTCCGATCCCCCCTGACGGCGTGGGCTTGCTCCGCTGCTGCTTGAAATGGAAGACCCCTGCTCAGAAGCGGTTTCAGGAGTTTTGGCTGCCTCTGCGGACAACTTAACTTTGCTGAGGGAAGAGACCTGCTCCACCACCTCCACCTTCTCCTTGCTGCCGAAATCCTGGAAGGTGTGCTTCACGATCCTGGGGGTGCGCATATACTCGATGTTGCCAAGGGTTTTGGCTTCATCTGGGTCGAGAAAAAAAGTATTGTCGTTTTTCGCTTTCTTTGGGGTTGGCTTAGCAACAGTTTCCGGTGAGGACGTGGCCGCAGCTTGACCACGCCAGCCGAACAAGCGCCTGAAGATGCCTACCATGGTCGTTTTGCCTGCAATGGGAAGGAAGTTGAGCCGAACCCTGGGCGGGCCAGCTGCCCTCGACAAGGTGAAGGCCAAGCCCAGTCATGAAATAATGTTAAGCCAACTGAGAGCGCCGTGCCCCCTTGGCAGAAGGTTTTCTGGGCCAAGTGCTTGTGGCTGCTCTGACCAGTTTGAGTTCCCCTGCTCTCCGGCCTGCTGGGCGACTGTCCTCACCCCTTTTCCCAAAACGAGAGAGCTGACCTGGGAGGATTAGACCGCCTTACGGAAGCCATCATCCAGGGGATTGTTCAGAACTAGCTCTGTAGACTCCGCACGCAGTTTAATATGACCTGCAGGTTTTTCAGCCCTAAGGCTTTGGACGAACGGGATCCCTGCCCCACAGAAGCTGCATTGCGCATTGCTAAATACAATCACTTTAAGCACACTTTAAGCAGGAAGGAGACTTTTCCGTTGTGTTGCTTCCTAGCTCCTCTCTCCCTATGGGAGAGGGGTTGGGGGTGGTTGCGGAAGCGGCGCAGAGCGTTTGGACGGCACTGCGTAGCAATTAGTAAAGTGTCTTAATCTAACTTGAAATGACTATGTGATGATGTAGTGAATAGAGTTGTCTCAATCCAGCCAGACTAAAATCGTCGGCTTATGCCCAGCTCCTCTCTTCTAGAGAGACCTCAGGTGTGCTGTTCCAGCCAGCAGTGACTATACGGACATACAACGAAATAAGAAGCCCAAAAATCACTCTAGCCCCAGGCAAGCACAAACCATAGTAGCAGCTGTGCCCCTAGAGCGGCCTGCCAAGAAAACCTTGCTACCGAGCTTGTGAGGTGTAGTGCACTTCAACCCTGAGAGGAGCGCCCAGGTTCAAGGCACTGCCGATGCAACGGGCCAAGATTTGAATGTTAAGCCGCTGATCCGTCGATTCTAAACTTGTTGCAAGCCGACTCTTGCTTGGACCAACTACGGGTGAACGCTGTACGCTCATCTTAACAGACTCCCTATTTTGGTGAGGGCTGAACAACCAACTGACTTTCAGGTGATGTTATTGAGAAATCTCAAAGGAATACCGACCAGCAGCATCCAAGAACCTGCTCTTTGAGATTAGGATGATTTGCCCTTCTTGTGCATCGACAACCCTACGGATTTGTTAGGCAAGACACTCTTGGACTTTAAGGGATCCCACGGAAAGAGAATCTCTACTTTCGAAACTTTGCGAAGCACTTTTGGGTAGAGATGAGGACGACCCGGAAAACTGGCTCTCGGTTCCCTGCGCACGCTCGCCAACTGCCAAGATGCTCTACCCCAACTGGCCGGGGATCCAGCCGCATCGGATTGCCTGGCAACAGGGTTGCCGTAGGTTTCTGGAAGAGCTGTGCTGTTTGGCGGGTTCGGTCTGCCGCGGCTCCCTGTAAAGGATGGATGTTGCCGCCCCGCAGTTGGGCATTGCTCTATTCTGGGATGAGCCCTCTTATAATGAGCATTGGGAATTCAACTGTCCCTGCTGCCCATCCGCCTGGCTGGGTGCTCTTCGCAACCTGGAAAGGGGCAACCGAGCCGCAAAGTCTGGGATAACTGCTGTTGCGTTTTGAGAGGAATCCATGTCTCTAGTTTTTAACCTGGTGAAGCGTTTGCAGCTCATCCTGCTCAGCCTTGTGGTTGGGGGGGTAGCTGTGGCGCTCTTGTCCAACCCTGCTGCTGCCGAAACCTACATCGTCAAAATGGGATCCGACAAAGCCCAGTTGGTCTACGATCCGCCTTCTCTCACCATCAACCAAGGGGATACCGTTCAGTGGGTGAACAACAAGGTCTACCCCCACAATGTTGTCTTTGACAAGGTGCCCGGTGGAGATGCGGCTTTGGCGGCCAAACTCTCCCACAAGGCGCTGCTTACAGCTCCTAAGCAGGTGGTGGAGTCGGCTTTTGTTGATGTTCCTCCAGGTGAGTACACCTACTACTGCACGCCCCACCGTGGGGCCGGAATGGTCGGCAAGATCATCGTGAACGGCTAAATCCACACCCCAAGTGCTGAACTTCTAGGGATCCCACTTTTGGTTTTGCCTTGCTGGACAGGGATCCCTGCCTTTAGCATAAAAGTTAGCCCTCTCAGGAGTGGGAGGGCTTTTTGGCGAATGAATACGCATTCGACCGGCTTGCCCTGTACTGCGCAAGTGTAGTTCTCAAACGGGTTCTCTATGACCACCAGCGTTAAAGGTTACCTGCTCTTGGCCGTTTCCTGCCTCAGCGCCATTGCTGCTGTTGGCTCAATTTTCGAGCTGGCTTCTGGCGAGCCGGATTTTGGCGTCGGCCCCACCAGCATCATCTTGGTTGTCGCTGCTCCATTGGCTGTTTGGCTGTTTCAGGCTGCGGTTGGAGCGGCACGAGCCGGCAATACGGCCGGAAAGGGGAGCAAAAAGAAAAAGTGAGAAGATGGTGAGAACCCTAGGCAAATGGATATGGAGTCAGCGGGTTTGCTTCAAGGAGACCTCAGACTCCCTCTCGATTTCAGTCAGTTGGTGAAACTCCGGCAAGAGCTCCCGTTTCTGCACAGTTCCGAGAGCCGATTCCAAGCCGGCGGTAGCTAGGGTACAACTGGAGCCAGAACCATTCAGTACGGTCTCGGTGACCTGTCCGTTTTTGTCGATCCGATATTCCACCTTGATGTATTCAGGCATCGGCACTCCGCTTGTTACCGAACAACAACGGGTTCTTCCCCATTCTAGTTCTTGCTTCCTTTTCCTGGGCTAGATCTGGCTGGGCTCTATGGCTTCTGCTCGTCCCCCCTTCCAGGCTGCCAAAAGGGATCCCGGGATCCGGCGAGACCTCGGCTTGGGTGTGGGGGCATTGGTGTGTGTGGTGCTGATCGGCACCCTCTGGTACCACGGGGTGGAGCAGTGGCCTTGGGTGGAAGCTTTTTACATGACCGTTATCACCCTAACCACCGTGGGCTTCATGGAGGTGGGGCCGCTGGGGGAGCGGGGGCGTTTATTTACGGTGGCCTTGATCCTGATGGGGGTCTTGAGCATTGGGTTCATGGTGAATCGCTTTACAGAGGCCCTCATCCAGGGACATTTTCAGGAAGGGATCCGGCAGCGGAAATGGAAGAAACAGATGGAAGCGCTGAACAACCACTACATCATTTGCGGTTTTGGGCGCATTGGGCGGCAGGTGGCCCAAGAGTTTCGAGCAGAAGGGGTGCCATTTTTGGTGATTGATCAGTCTGCCGAGGCCATTCAGGTGGCTCAAGAGCTGGGATATGTGGCTCTCCAGGGGGATAGTACTCTAGATGCCACTTTGCTGGAAGCGCGGGTGCAACAGGCGGAGGGACTGATTGCCGCCCTATCTTCCGATGCCGAGAACCTGTACGTGGTCTTGTCGGCCCGCACCCTGAACCCCCGCATTCGCACTATTGCCCGCGCCAATACGGAGGAGGCTTTGCAAAAACTGCAGCGGGCGGGCGTTGCCCATGCCATTTCTCCCTACATCACGGGCGGAAAACGCATGGCGGCAGCTGCCCTGCGTCCTCGGGTTGTGGACTTTGTGGATGGCATCCTTGCCGGTCGGGATCGCACTTTTTACCTAGAGGAGTACGAGCTGGCAGCCCAAGAATGTCCTTATGTCGGGCAAACCCTACGGAAAGCCGATTTGCGCAACCGATCCGGAGCTTTGGTGGTGGCGATTCGACGGGCGGATGGCCAGTTGATTGGTGGCCCCAGCGGAGAAACCCTGTTGCAGCCGGGGGATCTGCTGCTGTGTATGGGCACTGCAGAGCAGTTGCGCCGGCTTGGTCAGCTGCTCTATCCACGCCCGTAGCAGCTTGTTCTGGGTAGCCTGGCTCAAATCCGCCTCAGGATACTGGGGCCATGAGAGTCGGTGCCGCAGGTTTTCAAAAGTCCGTAGGCCTCGGCCAACTCTTCCGCTTTCTCCGTCACTTCTGGGCTAGGGATCCAAATCTCCGGGTTTTTGTAGGCGTAGTAGACCTCAAGGCCATCTATTCCCAACTCCGCTGCTGCTGGGACAATTTCCTCTGCAGGCAGGCAATAGCGAAAGGGATGGGCCAACACCGCCAAGCCTCCTGCCGCTTGAATGGCCTGGATCGCGTCGGCGGCGGGCAAGCCGGGAACCTGATCCCCTTGGGCAAAGGGATCCAGGACACCATCGGTGGGATCGAAGCCGTAGCCGAGAATATGCACTTCACAGCCCAACAGGTTTGCGGTGATCTCGATCCCCGGCCACAGGATGGGGTCGTCGGGACGATCCAGGTGGGCGCGGGCTCGCTCGTAGCCCTTCAGGGTGTGGTGATCGGTGATGGCCAGTCCCTTCAGACCGTGCCGGCGTGCTTGCTCCGCCAGATCCACGGGATCCATCTGCCCATCCGAACAACGAGTGTGTAGGTGAAAGTTGTACTGCAAGGGACAAGAACGAGGGCCAACCCCCTGTAGCACCTGCCGCAACTCCCCAGCAGAAGGCACCACGCAGGGATCCCGTTCCAAGCTGACAACCATAGCCACCCTTGGGTTCTGAAGTTTTATTAAGCATGTCCCCCCATTGTAGCCAGGGGCAAGGGTCAGTGCTATGGGTCAAAGACTAGTAAACTACCCGACCCTGACTGCTTCGCAGTACAGGGCGGGCTTTCGGTAGCCCTGCAGTTGGCAAGCCAACCACGAACCTCTAGGCTGGTTTACAGCAGCCCCCAAAAGCGCAATCACATTCGCACCATTCAAATCCGCATCCCCTTCCCATCCACAGTGTCCACACTTAAACTTCTTTCCACTGCGGTAGGATTGCGCAGGGTCGGGATGAATGTGCAAACACCGGTGGCAGGTCTGCGACGTGTAGGCAGGCGGTA
>NZ_JBSSAH010000052.1:0-19143 GCF_054058415.1 Thermostichus sp. MS-CIW-38
TTGGATAACAGTAGTCATGAGGACAAACTTCCCTAAGGAAGCGCGAAGATTGACAACCTAAACTTAAAACATCCGTTAAGTTTCGTCAACTACCTTTTTTGATCCTGAGAGAGGCCATGTCGCTTGTCCGCTGGATTTTAGGGATCCACACCACCACGCCCGTTTTGGGCCTGGCCCTGCTGCCGTTGGAGCCAGGGTTGGGAGAAACCCGCAGTCAGAGCTGGTGGCTGGATCGGGAGATGGCAGCGCAGTTGCACCCCTGCTTGAAAGTCTTCTTGGCCGGTCAGGCTTGGTCGCAGATAGCTGGGATCGCTGTAGCTTTGGGGCCGGGCAGCTTTACGGGCAGCCGTTTGGGGGTGAGCGTGGCCCGTCTGCTGGGCCAGCAACTGGGCATTCCCGTGTTTGGCTACTCGGCTTTGGCCGTCCTAGCCCGCCATGTGTGGATCTGGCAGGGATCCCCGCCCCAGCCCTTGACGGTGGCGGTGCAGATGGACGCCAAACGAGAAGAGTGGTATGGCGGCGTATATCGGGTGACAGAAGAGGGTGTCGCTGCAGAAGTGGCCGATCGGCTCTGGGAGGAAGAGGCTTGGCAGGCAACTCTCCGACAGTGGCCGCAAGCTCTATCCGTGAATGCCGCCGATTTTGTGGATTCTGCACCTGTGGTGGCGTTGGCAGAATTGGCCCGCGCCGATTTTCGGGCCGGATTGCGCCCTCAGTGGCAGGAGGTGCTGCCCCTCTACGGTCGCCAGCCCCCGATTGATCTCAGAGGGCTGAATCGGACTCCGCCTCCCCAGCGCGAACGGAGTGCCCCATCGTCACGGTAAGATTGGGAAGTCTAAGCAACGGATCCCTCTGCTGACATGATCTCAAGCAACGATTTGCGCCCTGGCGTCTCTGTAGAAATTGACGGAGCTCCCTACAAGGTGATCGAGTTCCTGCATGTGAAACCCGGCAAGGGGGCAGCCTTTGTGCGCACTAAGCTCAAAAACATGCAGACTGGCAACGTTGTGGAGAAAACCTTCCGCGCCGGTGAAACCCTGCCCGCAGCCACCATCGAAAAAGTCGAGATGCAGTATCTCTACGCGGAAGGGAACAACTTGGTGTTTATGGACATGGAGACCTATGAGCAGGCTCCAATTACCGCCGCCCAAATTGGCTCCGCCGTGAAATATCTGAAAGAAAACATGCAAGTGTCAATCTTGCGCTGGAATGGGCAGGTGATCGATGTGGAGCTGCCCAACACCGTTGTTCTGGAAGTGGTGGAAACAGATCCAGGGGTGAAAGGAGATACCGCCACTGGGGGAACCAAGCCGGCCAAGCTGGAGACCGGTGCTGAGATCCAGGTGCCTTTGTTCATCAAGGTTGGAGAACGGATTCGGGTCGATACCCGCACCGACACCTATCTGGGCCGGGAGTGAGTTCTCCCTCTCCTTTTCGGTTATGGATTTCTGTTGTGGACAGGTGATGCATCAGGAGTGAACCTTCCCTTGGATGTTGTCAATTGGCAGGAAATTCGTCTTCTCCTGGCCGCTCTGCAAGAGAGCGATGTTACCGAGCTAACTCTGGAGTTCAAAGATTTTCGCCTCACCTTGCGCAAAGGGATCCCGACTGAGCTCTCCTCCACCCCCGCCAGTCCGGTTATTGTCTCCTCTGCGCCTCCTCCTGCTCCTGCAGAAGCGCCCCCTCCTCCCACTGCTCCCAAATCCACCCCCAGCCATTGGATAGACGTGACGTCACCAATGGTGGGCACTTTCTACAGCGCCCCAGCTCCAGGTGAACCTGACTTTGTGCGGGTTGGCCAACGGGTGAACAAGGGCCAAACCCTGTGCATCATCGAGGCCATGAAGCTGATGAACGAGATCGAGGCCGAAGCGGCAGGCGTGGTGACCGAGATTTTGGTGAGCAATGGGCAATCGGTGGAGTTTGGGCAGGTGTTGATGCGGTTGGATCCCACGGCTTGATGGGCAAGGGGGTAAACCGGATTTTGGCGACCCAATCTCCCTTGCCTGTGTATACACCAAAGTTGAATCGGATTGAGGGGATGTGGTCGGTGTTGAAGCGCTGTATCCGGCAGTTTTCCAGAGCCGGGAAGTATGGGATGGAGCAAAGGGTACAGACCGCTTTGCTACTCATCGATCCATTCAATCCATCCTGCTGGGAGAAAAGTTGGGGGTGACAGCCTGGGAAACCCTCTCAGACCAATTTGACCAGTCTGCGCGCCCCTTTCACAGCCCTACCTGTGCCCCAGTTGCCGATGGCTCCCAGCTGAGGTTAAGAGAAGCCCATAGCCCCCCGGCCCCTCATTGACTATGATGCGGGCGTGAGGTGTGAATAAGTACCTAAACAATGGCAACCCAACGCATTTGCTTTGCTCAAGTCTCAGATGTCCACCTGATGCCCGAGACGGGGTGCCGCTGTTGGTGGATGTCCGATTCCCCCCGCCGCCAGTTGGAAGCCGCCGTTGCCCATCTCAACCAGGTGCCCGATCTGCACTTCGTGGTGTTTACCGGGGATTTGGTGGATCAAGCGGATCCGGAGAGCTTTCAATCTTTCCAGGAGATTGTTGCCCAACTGCGGGTGCCCTATTACCTCAGCCTGGGCAACCACGATATCGACACCCTAGGGAGAAAGGGACGCTTCAACCGGGATCAGTTTATCCGTTGGTGCCAAAGCCAATTTCCCCTGTCCCCGGCTCCCACCGGTTACGTCGATTACAGCCTTTCCCCTCTGCCCGGGATCCGCTTGATTGCCCTCGACGCCAGCCTGGGACGCTTCCCTTTGCCTCAGGGCGTGCTCCGCCCCTCCCAACTGCACTGGCTGGGCGAACATCTGCAAACGGTGCCGGAAGAATGGCTGATCCTGCTGATCCATCAGCCGCCCTTCATTGCTCCCACTCAAATGGACGCGGTTTTGTTTCGCAAGTACCGGCTCCTCAGCGAACCAGCCTCGGCGCTACACGCTCTCTTGGCCCGTCACGGACGGGTGGTGGCGGTGCTGAGTGGCCACCTGCATGTGCCGAAGGTGTATGTCCGCGATGGGATCCCCTACCTGACAGCACCTCCTCTGGTGGGGCCGGTTTCGGCTCTGCGGGTGTTTGAGCTGGAGGTGAACCCACGGCGAGGGGTGTTGCGCTACCACTGGGTTAAGTTGCCGGCATTGGATCCCAGCCCCCTCTGGCACGGCTTGGTGATGGGGATCCGACGGGATCGCTGGGGACAAATCCCTCTCCGGGCCAAGGGATCCCGCTCTCTCCCTCTGCCCGCTGCCGCCTGGTAATCAAAACCCCTAAAGCTTGACCGAATTAGTGTAGATTAAAAAAAGCAAAAATCGTCGAGTTCGGTGTCTTCCCCCTATGACAGCAAGCCTTTCTCCTTCTAGCCGCTGGGAGCTGGCGGCTCAAGCGCTGCGGGAGCAGTATCAACCTCAAGTGGCGTCCCTGAGCGAACGGTTTGAGCCTTTGTCGGCAAGCGACCTGCTCACCTGGGCGGTTGAAGAATTTGGAGATGGGCTGGTGCTGGCCTGTAGCTTTGGCCCGGAAGACCTAGTGCTGATCGATCTGCTCACGGCGATTAACCCCCGTGTTCGCGCTTTTTTTCTGGACACCGATTTTCACTTCCCGGAAACCCTACAACTGCGGGAGCAGGTGTTGGCGCGCTACCCCCACTTGCAACTGCAGATCTTCAAGCCCTTGCTTACCCCGGAAGAGCAGGCAGCTCAATACGGGCCAGAACTGTATCGCTCTAACCCCGACCTCTGCTGCAACATCCGCAAGGTGGAGCCCTTGAATCGTGCTCTGGCCGGTTGCACCACTTGGATTACAGGGATGCGTCGGGAACAATCCCCCACCCGCGCCGATATCGGCAAGGTGCAGTGGGACGGCAAGCGCAACCGCCTCAAACTCAACCCGCTGGCTGACTGGACAAATGGCCAAGTTTGGAAATACATCCTTGACCACGGGATCCCTTACAACCCCCTGCACGATCGCCACTACCCCAGTATCGGCTGCCTCCACTGCACTGCGCCTGTTGAGCCAGGGGCGGATCCCCGCTCTGGACGCTGGAAGGGCACAAGCAAAACCGAATGCGGCCTGCATACCTAACCCATGACTGCTTCCTCCATCCTTGAGGTGGCTCAGTTTGAAATTACCCCCGGCTCTGAAGCCGCCTTTGAAGCCGCCATCGCTCAAGCTTTCATCTATTTGCAGCAGACCGACGGCTACCAAGGGCACCAACTGCAGCGCTGTCTGGAGCACCCTCAGCAATACCTACTGCTCGTTCAGTGGGGATCCCTAGAGGCCCATCTGGTCAACTTTCGCCAATCGGAAAACTTTGTCCGCTGGCGTGCCCTCATCGGGCCCTACTTTGCTCGCCCACCCCAGGTGTTGCACTACCAGTTGCTGACCGGATCCCCTTTTTGATTTGAAATAGGGCACCTGTCCACTCTCCACCTAGGTTGACCCCAATGGGACAGGTTAAGATGTGATATTATTTGTTTCCGGCCTTCAGACAGATGCACAGCGGCATCGCTCGTAGGGGCTGTTAACTCAGTGGTAGAGTACCACCTTGACACGGTGGGAGCCGCTGGTTCAATTCCAGCACAGCCCATGTCTTTGGCAGAAGCTGACAAAGGTTTGCTCCAGGATCAGGTTACAGTGCTGAGCCTAGCCCTCCCCTGCAGATCCTGTGAAACTGGGGATTCCTCGCCGCCACGGATTCTACTGGTAGATATGGGCCGCTTTTAGCATGTGGTAGGTGATCAGCAATTGAGTCAAAGCCAGGGGATAGCTCTGGAGCAGCTCGCCGGTGGTGCCGATCAACTGGCCGATGTTGGGGTTTCCCTCTAAGCTACAGAACTTGCCCAGGTAAGGGATTTCGTTGCAGAGCATCCGCTCCAGCTCAATCACTTGGCTGGCCGTAGCATGGGCATCAATCTGCAAAACATCGACGGGCTTGCCCATATCCCGATCCAAATCCAAACGAATGGCAGAGCTAAGGTGATTGTCGCGGGCATTGAGGATTTGCCAAAAATCTGGGTGAGGAATGGTGGGGCGCAGCACCAAGCGTGCATTCAGCAATACCTCGTCTTGGTTGGATCCCTCTTGGGGCGGGTAAAAGGTGACCACTACATCGGCCCATTGGCGCTGTGGACGAATAAAAGCCTCTGAGTCGGGTTCGCGCTTTTTGAGCTCTTCTCGCACTTGCTCTTCGGTATATCCGCGCTTGCGGGTGTCCCGCTTAATCTTCCAAAGGGCTCGTAAATGTTCTGGGGGAGCCAAATAAACCTTGACATCGTAGCTATCCCGCATACCACGGGTAAAGTAGCCCAGCAGCCCTTCGACAATCACGTATTTGTTGGGCTTGACATACTCTGGCGGGTCAAAGGTGCCGGTGCTGTGGTTATAGACGGGCTTTAGGATCGGCTGGCCGGTGCGCAAGAGCGTCAGGTGCTGCTGAACGATATCCAGGTAGTTGCAGTCGGGATGGAGGGCTGTAATCCCCAGTTCAGCGCGTTGTTTGCGGTCGTAGCGGTGGTAGTCGTCGGTGCAGATGACAGTGACGTTTTCTTCCCCCAAGACTTGGGCAATGCCGCGGGTAAGGGTGGTCTTCCCAGCAGCACTATCACCAACAATACCCAGAATAATCGGGCGCTGAGCCACGGATCCCTCTCCTGAATCGTGAACCTGGGGCGGAGAACTCCCAACAACACTGGCCAAACTCAACTTCGTTTCGACCTGCGGATGGCCCCGATCAGAGAACAGGGATTGTCGGTCAGCAAACGAAGTTAAGCAAGCATTATCGGCTCTGGAGGGTATTGGGGCAAGAGAACGTTACAGCTTTTTTCAGCGGAGCCCTATGGATCCCTATACTGGAGTAGAAGCACTGGAAGGCATCAGAGCAGCAAGGGTAGCATTAGGTCAGACCGCTAGAGGGGGAAGCAACCGATGGGATTGTTCGATCGGGTCAGCCGAATCATTAGATCCAATATCAATGCGCTGGTCAGCAGCGCCGAGGATCCGGAGAAAATCCTGAACCAGACTATTCAGGACATGTCTGAGGATCACTACCAGATGCGGCAAGCGGTTGCCCAGGCCATTGCTGCCCAGAAGCGGATAGAGCGGCAGTATGAGCAAGCACAGCAGAGTGTTGATGAGTGGCAAAGACGCGCCGAGTTGGCCCTGCGCAACAACAACGAAGCTTTGGCTCGGGAAGCGCTGGTGCGCAAGAAAACCTTTGCCGAGACTGCCCAAAGCCTGAAGCGGCAGTTGGATGAGCAGACTAAGCAGGTGGAGATCCTGAAGTCCAACATGACCAAGCTGGAGAGCAAGATCGCTGAGGCCAAGACCAAAAAGGACATGCTCATCGCTCGCGCCCGCGCCGCCAAGGCTTCCCAGCAAATCAATCAGGTTATCGGGCGGGTGGACGCCACAAGCGCCTTTGCTGCTTTTGAGCGTATGGAGGAGAAGGTGAACTCCCTGGAGGCCCAGTCGGCGGCAGTGGCCGAGCTGGCGGTGGACAATTTGGAAAACCAGTTTGCCGCTTTGGAGGCGGGTGGCTCGGATGTAGATCACGAGCTGCTGATGCTCAAGGCGTCGATCCAGGGTCAGTTGCCCTCTGGAGGGTCAAAGTCCTCAGGCCAACCTTCCACCGCAAGTGAGAGCGAGGTCGATCTGGAGTTGGAAAATTTGCGCAAGGAGATTGACCAGCTCTAACAGGCGGAATGTCGCTCTCCTCCGACTCTCAAGGCTTGCCGGGCTGAGTTTGGGCCGGGGGGTGGTAAGCTAACCAACAAGAACTCTGACAGCCCTTCTGCCGGCCAGGGGGGCAAGGTTTGTCGGTAAAGCGTTCCACCTCGAGTGCCAGGGATCCCCAGAGGGTAATCAACCTGCGAAAGGGTCACAGCCTGCTTCCGGCAGGGCTGAGGTTAGTTTGCCTACGGTTTTGTGAGAGAACAAACAGCGATGACAACAGCAAGTATCAAGCCTCTCTTGGATGCCAAGCAACTGTTGCAGGCTTATGCGTCTGGCCAACGGGATTTTTCGGGCTCCAACCTGAGTGGAGCGCAGTTGAGTGGCGCGAATTTGAAGGGCATTATCCTACGGGATACCGACTTGAGTGGGGCAGATTTGCGCGAGGCGGATTTGTCGGGAGCAGATCTCTCGGGAGCCGACCTGCGCGGAGCCAAGCTGCGACGGGTGAACCTGATTGGGGCTAAGTTGGTGAAGGCAGACTTGCGGGGGGCCAACCTCTACCGAGCCAAGCTGCTCAGGGCCGACCTCAGCGAAGCCGAGCTGAACCGAGCCGATCTGCGGATTGGGGCCGATCTGCGCGGAGCCATCATCACCAACACCCATTTCCGCGGTGCCCTCTACGACGAGTACACCAAGTTCCCGGATGGCTTTAACCCTACGGAGATGGGCATGTAGCCGGAGCTTCGCTCAGGGGATCAGGTTCTGCCACAGTTGGGCCATGCCTTCGGCAGCCGCTACAAAGGGCGGGTTGTGCAGGTCGGGCTTGTTGTAGCGCAAGGGATCCCCTGCCAGATCGGTAACCCTTCCCCTCGCCTGCTCCACAATGCACTGGGCAGCGGCAGTATCCCACTCCATGGTGGGGCCGAAGCGAGGGTAGAGATGGGCAGATCCTTCGGCCACAAGGCAAAGCTTTAGGGCACTGCCCACAGACTTCACTTCCAGAGAGCCACAGCGCTGCCGCAGCCGCTCGAGGAACTGCTCCGTCTCCGGGTTGCTGTGGGAACGGCTGGCCACCACTTGTAGGGGTTCTTGGGCGTAAGGGCAGGTGCGGATGGGCTGTTCGTGAACGCAGGACGGAGTCCTTTCCCTCTTGCAGGCTCCCAGCTTTTGCGCAGCCGCGTAGGTGAGGCCCAGAGCTGGGGCATGGACGACCCCCAGGATGGGGATCCCTTCCTCGATGAGAGCAATATTCACCGTAAACTGGCCGTTGCGCCCGATAAACTCTCGGGTGCCATCCAAGGGATCCACCAGCCAAAACCGCTCCCACTGTTGCCGCTCTGGGTAAGGGATCCCGCCCGATTCTTCCGAGAGCACCGGGATCCCTGGGGTCAACTCTTGCAGGCCCTGCAGGATCAGGTGGTGGGAGGCCAGATCCGCCTCTGTAAGGGGAGAGGCATCCGCCTTGGCCCTTACCTGAAGCTGCTCCTGTCTGTAGATGGGCAAAATAGCCTGTCCTGCCGCCTCCGCCAGCCGACTTACCTTGGGCAAGAGAGCAGCCAGATCCTGAGCTTGCATAGGATCCCTCGCAGAGTTAGCAACGCACCGGAATGCCATGGGCGGCCAAGTCGGCTTTGATCTGCGCAATCGTCAGCCGGCCATAGTGGAGCAGCGAGGCCAATAGAGCCGCTTCCGCCCCTCCCTCCTGCAGAGCTTGGCGGATATGAGCACACTCCCCTGCTCCTCCTGAGGCAATCACCGGCACCGACACCGCCTCGGCCACCCGCCGGGTTAGCTCCAGGTCATAGCCGGCCTGGGTGCCGTCGGCGTCCATGCTGGTGAGCAAAATCTCCCCTGCCCCCCGCTCGGCCACGCTTTTGGCCCACTCCACCGCGTCCAGGCCCGTCGGCTGCCGCCCCCCGCGCACGTATACCTCCCATCCCCCTCCCTGCGGCTTGGCGCGAGCATCAATGGCCACCACAATGCACTGGGATCCAAACCAGCGGCTGGCCTGAGCCACCAAATCCGGATCCCTGACCGCCGCCGAATTGAGGCTGACCTTGTCTGCCCCGGCCCGCAGCAGTTGCCGGATCCCCTCCAGATCGCGGATCCCTCCTCCTACCGTGAGGGGAATGAACACCTGCTCTGCGGTGCGCCGCACCACTTCCAACAAAATCTCCCGCTCTTCGTGGGTGGCGGTGATGTCCAAAAAGACCAGCTCATCGGCCCCCGCCTGATCGTAAGCCTGGGCCAGCTCTACCGGATCCCCGGCATCCCGCAATTGCACAAACTGGATCCCTTTCACCACCCGCCCTGCCGCCACATCCAGACAGGGAATGATCCGTTTGGCCAACATCGCTCTCTCCCAAGGACTCCATACCGCTAACGCGAACAGAGGGGAACAACTGGGGACCGTTTTAGCCGAAGCTGATGACCAGGAAGGGTTCTTGAAACTTGGCCCCGGTCACCTGCCGACCCGCCAAGCTGGGGGGCAAGAACAAGTTGCGCCGCTGATCCCCGGCGGTAATGGTCAGCTCCGGGCCTGACTGGCTCAGCTCGATTTGCGCCTTGCTGAAGCCGGGAATAAACAGCTTGACTGTACGGGATCCCTCGTCGATGGCCACGGGCGGCGGCACATCCGGCACAGCGAACATCCCCCCCACCGCTGCTTCCAAAGCCGACCAATCGGATCCCTGACGCAGGGGGAGTGTCCGTACTGTCAGCGGGAAAAAATCGGCAGCCGAGACCTCCCCCGGAGCCAGAGGGGTGACCCAGAGGCCACCCACCGTCAGCCCTACCATCTGAGCGCTCCCCCAAAGGTAACGGGCGGTTTGCACGGCCATCGGGTCTGGGGTGGTCACCAGGTGGGCCAGCACACGGCGCGGATTGGCAATAGCCTGTCGTCCCTGCTCCAAAAGGTTGGTCATGCCCCCCAACCGCTCTGGCAGATCCTCCAGGGAGGAAAATTCCACGGTGCTTACCGAACGCAACAAGGGCTCGGCAAAGGGTCGCAGGGTTTTGGCCAAGTCGGATCCCAAAAAAGCTTGGGAGGCTCGCCGCCAGTACCAACTGGCCACCTCCGGGATCCCAAAGGCCCGCAAGGTGGTCAGATCCCCTGGCCCATCGTAGAGAATGCAGTCGTATTGGCCGCTGGCATCGTAACGGCGCAGAGCTTCCAGGGCCAGGGCCTGATCCATGCCCGGCAACACCCCCAGTTCCTGGCCGTAGATCTCCCGGAAAAAGGGGGTGCGCACGTATCGGGCTTCCAGCTCTTTGGCCGCCGTCCAGAACTGCTCCAGCAGCTGGGTTGTCCGCAACTGCACCACGCTCAAGTTGGCAGCAATGGTCACCGGCTCGCCGGAAAGCGGGATCCCGCCCAAAAGCATTTCCAGCCCCGGCCCCGCCTGATGGCCCACCAACAGCACCCGCCGCCCCTGCTGGGCTGCGGCCCGAGCTGCCGCCACGGCCAAGGTGCTCCGACCTGCGCCCCCCTTGCCCAGAAAGGTGAGAATTTGGCTCATTCCCGCTCCTCCCGATTCCGCTCTCCCGCCTCTCCGTAGATATCGATGTACAGAGATTGACCTGCCAACTGAGCTGCGGCCATCATCACCTGTCGAATCGCTTGCAGGGTGCGCCCGCCCCGCCCGAATACCCGCCCCCGATCCTTCGGGTCAAAGGCCAGCCGCAGCCATACCTTTCGCCCGCCACAGGTGGTTTCCACATCCATTTGAAGAGAGGCGCTGCTGAGCAGCGGTTCGATCAAAAGATGGGCGAGAGCCTTGTAGTCTGGCATAGAGAGCTAGACGACAGGAGGGAACAACTGGCCAAGCCAAGCTTAGCCGACCCTAGGCCTCAACCGCTTCCTCAACCTGAGGCTTTTCAACTTCAGCTTCTGGAGGACTTAATTCTGCCGCTGCTGTCTCGGTGGCAGCTTCGCTCAATTCAGACTCGGGAACATCGGCGACCTCAGCCTCGGCCACGGATTCTGTTGCAG
This sequence comes from Thermostichus sp. MS-CIW-38, assembly GCF_054058415.1. NCBI lineage: Bacteria > Bacillati > Cyanobacteriota > Cyanophyceae > Thermostichales > Thermostichaceae > Thermostichus > Thermostichus sp. MS-CIW-38. Next base: position 10,680 of record NZ_JBSSAH010000052.1, read on the forward strand.
GGGCCTCTTCTGCCGCCTCAGGGATCCCAGCTTCAGGCTTGGCCATGGCCGGGATGCGAATCGAGGCTACCACTCCCCCTTCCCCTGCTTTCAACATCTCGTAGATGCCGGCCTTTTTGAGGAGACTGTCCACGGTCTCTGTGGGCTGAGCGCCACAACGCAACCACTTCAGCAAGCCTGCCGTTTGCAAAACCGTCTCCTTGGTGCGCGGGTTATAGTAACCCAGTTCCTCTAGCGGACGGGCTTCACGGCGGCTTTTACTTTCAATGGCGATGATGCGATAGCTGGGTTGCCGCTTTTTTCCGTAGCGCTTGAGCCGCAATTTGACCATGGGGTATCCACTCCTTGGGGGACGCTCCGCAAGCTGTAAAGATCCAAAAAATCCAAAAAAGAGTTCGCCTAGACCCGCCAAGCCTGCTGAAGCTCCAGAGCCCCGCTCCGAGCCTTTGGCGTTTGGCCGGTAGACACAGGCTTTTTATTTTAAGCGATTTTCTGCTTGACTGGAACTTGACTGGAAAATGTCCGACCCCGGTTTGGAAGGCAACCTTCATGGCAGAGTTGAAGAGAAAACCCTACACTCAGCAGCAACTCCCATGATCAACTACGCCGATTTGACAGACGAGCAGCGCCAGCTCTACCTCAAGGCCCTGATCGCGGTGGCCCGAGTGGATGGCCAGTTGGACGAAGAAGAAACCTCTTTCTTCATGCAAATCGCAGAAGGGGTAGGCATCGAAGCGCCACTGGCCCAGACCTATCTGGCGGATGAAACAGGTGCGCCTTTGGATATCAGCCGGATCCCGCCCATGCGCAATGCGGCAGGGGCCTTGATCCTGCGGGATCTGGCGGCGATGGCGGTGGTGAATAGCCAGCTGGTGGAAAAAGAAGAGGAGCTAATTTTCGAGATCGGCAAAGCCATGCAGTTCAGCGCTGAGGAGATCAACGAGTTTATCGACTGGGCCTTCATGGGACTGCAGTGGCAACTGAAAAGCGCATCCCTGCTGGAGCGCTATGCCCAGCCCTCCCCCCAACCTTCTGAATGACCTGGGGTACTAGGCAGCATCACAACGGCCAGCCCCCGCTGCAGATATTGACAGCCCAGTTTGGCGTTCCCCTGAGCCAAGCAAGGGGAGACTTTCATCAAGTTAAATCTGGCCATCGAGACTTAGCTGATAAAGCGATCCAGAGCCCGCTGCAACTCCTCCAGCTCCACTTCGATATTGCCGGTCTCGATGGCATGGCGGATGCAGTGGCGAATGTGATCGTCCAAAATCAGCCGCGCCACCCGATCCAGCGCTCCCTTGACGGCGGCAATTTGCAGCAGCACATCTGGACAGGGCTGATCCTGCTCGATCATGGAGCGGATCCCACGCACATGCCCTTCGATGCGAGCCAAGCGGTTGGTCAACTTGCGCCGAGACTGGGGATCATGATGGTGAGGCTGGGCCCGCCCAGACAGCGGCGGCTTTTCCAGCGCCAGCTCCCACTCCTCCTCCCAATCGGGTTCTGAAGGGAGCGGTGGAACGGAATGAGATCGAAGTGGGGGGACGGGATCCGACATAAAAAGGGCAAAGGACTGCCTGCATGATACCGCTTGGTTTTCCCCGAGAACGATGGGGTACTCTACAATAGAAAAAGATGTGAAATTTTGTAAAACCTCTCATACTTTGGCTCCATGACCTCTGTGCTCTCCCCCTTTGGCCCTGTAGAAGCGGATCTGGAGCGTTTACGCCAGAACCTGACGCGGTTGGTCAGTGCCAAGCACCCCATCCTGGCCATGGCTGCCGAACATCTGTTTTCGGCGGGGGGGAAAGGGATCCGGCCAGCCATTGTGCTCCTCATCGCCCGCGCCACCACTCCAGATGGAGAGATTACCCCACGGCATTGGCGCTTGGCAGAGATTACTGAGATGATCCACACGGCCAGCCTGGTTCACGACGATGTCATCGACGCTGCCGATGTGCGACGGGGCATCGATACGGTGAATACCCTCTTCGACAATCGGATAGCCGTGCTGGCGGGGGATTACCTCTTCGGCCAAGCTGCTTGGTACTTGGCCAATCTGGACAACCTGGAGGTAGTGAAGCTCCTTTCCAAAGTAATCATGGATTTGCCGGAGGGAGAGGTGCGCCAGAGCCTCACCCGCTTCGACCCGGATGTGTCGATGGAAGACTACCTGGCCAAGAGCTTCTACAAAACGGCCTCCCTCATGTCCGGCAGTTCCAAGGCTGCTGGCCTGCTGAGCGGGGTTAGCGAGGAAGTGGCGGATCGCCTGTTCGATTTTGGGCGGGATCTGGGCATTGCTTTTCAGATTGTCGACGATCTGCTGGATTTCACCGCTTCGGCAGAGACGCTTGGCAAGCCTGTGGGATCCGACCTCATCCAGGGCAACCTCACTGCACCCGTTCTGTTTGCCCTAGAGGAATTTCCCCAGATGCGAGAGCTCATTCTCAGGGAACTGTCCAACCCGCAAGATCTGAAGCAGGCCCTGGAGTGGGTGTATCAAAGCGAAGGGATCCCACGCTCTCGTCAGTTGGCCCGCGACTACGCCCAGCGGGCTGCCGAAGCGCTGTATAGCCTGCCGGACTCTGCGGCGCGTCGTGCTTTGTTTCAGATGGTGGACTATGTGCTGGAGCGGCTGCACTGAGCAGTCCCGACAGGGTCAAGCTGGCTTTCTACCGGGCTGTGTTGCCCAACACTTGGGCCTCTGGAAGAAGCTCAGGATATTCTGGCGGGGCGAAAAAGTGTAGGCGATTTGGGGGCCAAAAGCGAAAAATGGTGTTGCCGATGATGTTTTCTTCCGGCAAGAAACCCCACACATGGGAGTCTTGGCTGTCGTTGCGGTTATCCCCCATCACAAAATAGGAGCGGGGAGGAACCACGAATTCGGATCCCTGATTGGGAACTCCAGGACAGCGCTCGCCAGGGCAAGAATAGTCGGGGGGGGCATAGATGTAGTCTTCCCGCAGCGGGATCCCGTTGATGATGACCTCACCGTTGGCGATGCGAATGCGATCTCCCGGCAGGCCGATCACCCGCTTGATGTAGGCCCCGTCGAAGTTCAGTTTGGCGGGAGGGTTGAAAACAATAATATCGCCTCGTCTGGGCGAACCAAAGCGGTAGCTGACCTTTTCCACCACCAGCCGATCCCCTTCTTCCAGAGTGGGCAGCATCGAATCGGAGGGGATCCAACGCGCCTCCGCCACAAAGGTGCGAATGCCGAAGGCCAGCAACAGAGCCAGCACCACCGTCAGAAGGTTTTCCCGTTGCGCCTGCCACCAGCTGCGGGATCCCGAGCTGGCAGGGGTTTCCCCTGATGGCGACTGGGGCTTGGGCAGAGGAGTTGGATCTTTTGACGGCATGGAAGCTAACGAACAAGACTTCACGATCTCAAGATTACCGCACCCAATCCAGGGCAGCAGAATGGGAGGCCCTCCCATTAAACCCCTGCCGGAGAGACGAATAGCCGGCAATAGCATAGGATGGGTATTCTGGTGTACCGTACTCGCGACTGTTAGCCCCTATGACGATTTCAACAGAAGAGCGCCTAGAGCGAGTCGAGCGCCTGGTCGAGGCCAATAGCCAAGCAATAGCTCGTCTCACCCAACAACAAGAGGAAGTTTTGAGGCGGATCGATCGGCTCTCAGGGGATAGCGAAAAACTCTCGGAGCGGGTTGAAAAGCTCTCGGGCGATGTCGAAAAGCTCTCGGGCGATGTCGAAAAGCTCTCAGGTGATGTCGAAAAGCTCACTTTTAAGTTCGACACCTCACAAACCATCGGGGAACGGCTGGAACGTCTAGCCACCAGCCTGATTGCCGGTGCCACCATCAGCATCATTGCCGGAGTGATTTTGGTGCTGCTGCGGGAGGGATCCCGTTGAAGGGATGTTGCTCGGGGCTGGTTTTGGGGGGTCAACTGCCGGAATTGAGTTTTTCCCAGTCCTGCTGGTGGATGGCGATCATCTGGGCTTGGGCTTGAATAGCTGCCAACACCTCCGTCATCAGTGGCCAGTCGCTCCGCGGCGGACTGGGGTACTGCTTAAGCTTGTCAACTGTGTTGCTGAGAGCACTTTGCAATTGTTGCAGCAGTTGATAGGTCTGTTGGGCCAAAGCTAGGGTCTCAGAGACGCGGAGGTTATTCTGGCCTTGTTGATATTTCTGGAGAGCTTCCCCTCGCAGGATGCTCAAGATGGCCCCTTCTCTAGAGGCGGCAGTCTGGCCACTTTTGGAGCGCTGCGGTATGATGCGCAACTGCAACACCAGTGGCTCCCCCCGGTACATCCGCTCCACCTCTGCCTGCTGCGGCTCCCCGATCAACTCCGGATCCAGCGCCATCATCCGCTTCATGGCGGTGATCAACTTCGCTCGTATGGACTCGGAGAGATCTTTGAACAGATCCCGCAAAATCCCCTGCTGGCGGTAGCGCACTCGACAAGAAGGCCCCTCTTGAGGCTCCACGAAAATTTGCTCGGCTTTCTCATCCAAAGCCCGCCGCAGCATCGAGTTGAGCAACTGCTGCACTGTCTCTTCTGATTCGTCGGCGGGGACGGACGGAGGCTGGGTTGGCCTCAACTGCGTGGGGGGCCCCGCCGCAGGAGCAGGAACCTCCCGAGTCACCCGGTTGGCTTGGGCCTGGAGGCGCAGCCGCTCCACCTCTGCCGGGTCGGGGGGATGGCTGAAGTAGTAGGCAATTAAATCCTGCTGCTGCTGAGCGGTGAGAGGGATTGGCTGGACGGAAATCTGGGAATAGGCCAGCATTTTGCTCACATAGTCCAACGCCGCCAAATCCTGGGGATCCACCATGCCCAAGATGAGGCTGTCGGTATCCAGGGCCAAGGGGACGACTTGGTAGTAAATGCAGATCTCCACCGGCAAGTACTGGGCAATTAAGGCCGGCACTCGCGCCCGGTCAACAATGGAGTGTTGTCCCACCGCCAGAGAGGCATCTGGATCAGTCATGGCAAGCCCGGAGTGGATCCCGCACAGGCGAGACGTCGCTACCTGATCATAGAGTAAAGCCTACACCCTCGCGGCCTGAGGCCCATGGCATCCTGGCTCATCTGACCGGCGTAAATTGAATAATGTAATACTAGGGGTATTCTCCTCTACACCCAAAGCAGTAAAGCCTTGTTAAGTCTTGGAGTTAACATCGACCACATTGCCACCCTTCGACAGGCACGCCGCACGGTGGAGCCAGATCCGGTAGCGGCAGCGGTGATTGCCGAGCTGGCGGGGGCAGATGGCATTACGGTGCACTTGCGCGAGGATCGCCGTCACATTCAAGATCGGGATGTGCGGCTGTTGCGGCAAACTGTGCGCACCCACCTCAACTTAGAGATGGCAGCCACCGAGGAGATGGTGGCGATTGCCCTGGAGATTAAGCCTGACTACGTCACTTTGGTTCCTGAGCGGCGGGAGGAAATCACCACCGAAGGTGGGTTGGATGTGGCGGGGCAGGTGTCGCGCCTCAGGGATGTGGTCGGCCAACTGCAGGGATCCGGCATTCCCGTCAGCTTGTTTATCGACCCAGATCCGACCCAAATTGCCGCTGCTGCCCAAGTGGGAGCCCGCTGGGTGGAGCTCCACACGGGGCGCTATGCAGAAGCCTCATCCGCAGCTCAGCGGCAGGTGGAACTTGACCACCTGGAAAAGGCCAGCCAACAGGCTCTTCAGCTGGGCTTGCGGGTGAATGCGGGACATGGTCTTACTTACTGGAATGTCGGCCCAGTGGCGCGGATCCCTGGCATGGAGGAGCTGAACATCGGCCACAGCATTATCAGTCGAGCGGTGCTGGTGGGGCTGGATCGGGCGGTGCGAGAGATGCGTCAGGCGATGGGACTAAGCTGAGGAGCAGGCCCGGCATGAACTCGGAATACTACGGCTACGAAAACTACGTTCTGGATCAGGCGGAGATTGAGCGCCTGTTGGATCTGCTGCCAGCCAGTATGCGGGAGAGTGTGAAGATCTTGCCCGCCTCGGAACGGCAAACGGTGGTGATCAAAGGCCGTCGGCAAATGCCCTGGGAACGGCAGATGCGGCTGTTCATCAAGCCCTACGAGTGGCGGCAATTTACCCCCCTGCAGCGGGCGGGGCTGTTCCTGCACAAGGTGGGCTACTACAGTCGGGCGGTGTCGCGGCAGATCGACTTTTACCTGGCCATAGCAGCTCTGGGGGGGTTGAGCTTGATCTTCGAGGCCGTACAACAGGATCCCGTGGGGGCAACCGTTTCGGGTGGTTTGAGTGGCTTGGCCCTCTGGCAGTTGCGCCGCGACCAAACCAATGACCGCCGTCTGTTGGCTGCCGACGCCTATGCGGTGGATCGCCTGGTGTTGCGCGGGATCCCGCGGCTGCAGGCGGTGGAGGCCCTAGGGCAGGCGCTGCATGTGGAGGCCCGTCTGGAGGGGCGCTCGGGCAATGATCTGCTGGACATGTTGCGCTACCAAAACCTCAAGCGGCTGGCCCAGCGTCCGGCGGAAGATATTGTGTTGAGCTGATCCTGGACGGAGATGCTTTCCCCCTCGCGGCTGGGATCCCGAACGGGCCGGTGGGGCCGCCATCTGCTGCAGGTGGCGGTGACCGATTCCACCAATCGGCTGCTCTTGGACTGGGGCCGTCGGTTCCCACAGCCGCTGCCAGTGGGCACAGTTTTGGTCAGCACCCGCCAACGGGCTGGGCAAGGTCAACATGGGCGGGTGTGGCACTCGCAGCCGGGGGGACTATACCTGTCCGTTTGGCTGGGATCCCCGCCTTTGCATCACTCGCTGCTGGAACTGACCCTGGCCTTGGGCTGGGGCATTGCGGGCTGCTTACGGCAAAACCTTGGGATCCCGCTGCGGCTGAAATGGCCCAACGATTTGGTGGTGGTGGACGAGCAGCGCCCGGATTCTCTGCTCAAGCTGGGGGGGATCCTGGTGCAAAGCCGCTTTGGGGGGGGCGGGCAACTGCTGGGGTTGGTGGCCGGTGTGGGGGTGAATGTCAACAACCCCGTTCCCATTGGGGCAATCACCTTAGCCCAAATTTTGGGATCCCCTCTGCACCGCTCACTCGACCGCACCGAGATTGCCGGCTGGGTTCTGCAGGGGATGGAGCAGGGATTCCACGTCTGGTTGCAAGGGGGATTTGCCCCCGTTCGCTCAGAGTACGAAGCCTGGATGGTCAAGCCGCAAGTCCAATGGCTCGAAAGGGGGACTAGCCTCACGATCTTGGGCCTTGCCGAGGATGGAAGGGTGCGAGTACAAACACAAGGGGAGCGACATCTGCAACAGCAGCAATCCATCCGGACGCTTACACCCGACCAAGTTCGCTTGAGCTATCACATGCCGGCGGGCGATAGCCTGTAATTTCTCTTGTGTTTTTTATGTGGCCTGTGTTGAACTCGGTGATGAAGCTTTGGGTTATGGCAGCGCGCCTTTTCTCCCCCCGAGCTCGGCGGCTGCGCTTTTGGCTGAAGCTGGGGCTGGCTCTGCTCTGGTTTTATCCCACTGCTCTGCTGGCCCAAACCCAACCAACCCCTTTGCCCCCGCCGCCCATGGTGGAACCGGCCCTAGACACGCCTGGGGCAGCAGCCCTGCTGCTGGATGGAGCCATTCCTTTACGAGAGGGCAGCCCTGCGACCCTTGAGGCAGAAACCCGCACAGAGACGGTCATGGGCCGTGAGATTGTGATTGAGCCCCAGAAGAACCATGACCGGGTTCCCCATGCTCAGCCTGAAAGTGGGGTGCCGGTGGTGCTGATGGAACGCAGCTCCGGTCGCCGCATCATCCTCGCCCCTGGCCAAGAGATTCGCATTGAGGATCCCAGCCAGCCCCAAGCTCCTGAACCGCAAACGCCAAGGTTGCCTGAACTGGCGGCAGGTGACGAACGACTGCTCTACCCCCTACCTCACCCGGTGCCGATTACTTCTGGATTTGGCATGCGAATTCACCCCATCCGCGGAGAGCCGGAGTTTCATGCTGGAGTGGATTTGGGGGCCAGCATGGGCACGCCGATCTTGGCCTCTTTAAGCGGCAAGGTGGTCACTTCGGGATCCCTGGGGGGTCTAGGGATCACCGTTGTGCTGGAGCATGCCGGCGGTCGGCGCACTCGCTATGGCCACATGTCCGAAGTTGCTGTAACACCGGGGGAAGTGGTAGAGCGGGGATCCGTCATCGGCTATGTGGGGGCGACCGGAGCGGTAACTGGGCCGCACCTCCACTTTGAGCTGTGGAAGCGGGCGGTGGGGCAAGGTTGGGTGGTTCTGGACGCCACAGATGATCTGAAGGTTGCTGTTGCCCAGCTGCCGGGTTAGCCAGAGCCGGCTTGGGTTAGCATAGGTGGGCGGGCTCCAACTGGAATGCTGGCGCAGGTAACCAGTTGGGTCATGCAGGTTTTGCGGACGTGGCGGAACGGCAGACGCGCTAGACTTAGGATCTAGTGCCGCAAGGCGTAAGGGTTCAAGTCCCTTCGTCCGCATGAGAATCCCCTACTTC
>NZ_JBSSAH010000053.1:0-19062 GCF_054058415.1 Thermostichus sp. MS-CIW-38
GGTCTTTTGAAGTCGAGACCGCCGCCAATCTCTCCGACCACTTCGGCTCCAGGATAGAGGTTAACCAGTCTTGCAATCTGTCTCTCCAAGTCTGGCTTCTGCCCTCGGCTGCTAACTCGGGCATACAAAACGACTCGTTTGGCTTTCTTTGGCGTTCTGATGTAACTGTCGAGGTCATACCTTCTTGCCCTACCAGATGGCGTACGTATTGCTTTGATCCAACCTTTCTGCTCCCATCGCCTCAAAGTGTGGAGACACACCCCGAAATAGTCGGCCGCTTCTCTCGGTTTCACATACCTAGCCATACCAAGCAGTCATGCTGAACATGCTATACATTATTTCCAGTATAGTCCAGCGTATCATTGACTAGAGCCTTGCTCTGCCCCGCCTCAGACTGAGGTTCTAGCACCGAAGGGTAGTGCGCTACACTCGCCGAGATTGGGTTTTGAGTGTAGGATCCCTGCCCAAAAGTTGCTGCGGCTGCTATGACTAGGGCAGTGGGTGGTGAGGGATCGTGATGAAGACTTCACAGCTTGCAAAAGGATGCCTGCTGATCGATTGTCGGGGCTTTGATGAAAAGACGATAAACCTGTTTTTGGCACCTGGGCCCGATCCCTATCGGGAAACAGAAGAATTTCTCCTGGACTGCGAGATGCGGGCAGATGAGCTGCCCCGTTATCTGCGGCGGGCCTTGCTGGAGTTTCAGTTGTATTCCAATTCGGAAGGGATCCTGCTGCTGCGGGGCTTGCCCGTGGATCCCGGACTAGACCATACCCGCACACCGGCTCTGGCGCAGCGCTCTGAGGAGAAAACCACTTTTGTCAGCGAACGCTGCTTGGCGATGATCGGCAGCCGCTTGGGGCATTTGGTCTCCTACATCCAAGAAAAAAACGGGGATTTGTTTCAAAACTTGGTGCCTACTCCCGACAGCGAAGAGGTGCAATCTTCCGAGGGATCCCGCACTTGGCTACAGTTTCACCGCGAGACGGTTTTTCATCCCCACTCACCGGAGTTTTTGCTGCTGTTTTGCCTGCGCCCCGACCATGATCGTGTGGCGGAAACCACCTACGCCAGCATCCGTCATGTCCTGCCTCTGCTAGGAGAGCGAGAGCGGGAGCTGCTGTTTGAACCCCTGTATCGCACCGGCATCGACTACTCCTTCGGCAACCGGCAAGCCCTGATCAATGGACCCATTTTGCCGGTGCTGTATGGCCGTCGAGAGGATCCCTTCTGGAACTACGACGAAGACCTGATGGTGGGGCTCACCCCCGAAGCCAGTCTGGCTCTAGAAGCCCTGAGGAAGGGAATCCACGCTGTCTACCGAGGCATCAAGCTGGAAACAGGGGATCTGCTCTGTATTGACAATCGCCGCACCGTTCACGGACGGACTGCCTTCTCTCCCCGCTACGATGGCTTCGACCGCTGGATCCAGCGCTCATTTGTGGTGCGGGATCTCGGCCTTTCGGCAGGGGATCGCCATCCCGGTGAGCGCATCATTCGCACCGCCTTCGCAACAGATGATGAGGCCCAAGCTGCCCTCAATGGGGAGCAGGTCTGTCTCAGAAGATCCTGAGAAGTTCGCAGACTTCAGCGCCATCCATAGCTCAAGTCCGTAAAAGTACTATTGGCGATTTCCCCGAAAGGGTTTGGATGAGTCGCCCCAGATTCTGATGTCAAAATACGTGATCCTCACGATGGCTATCGCAGAGCGTTTCCAGCATTCTAGGCTTGTGAGCCAAAGCCATCAATTCTTCTCACGATTGCGAGGTTAAGATGAGCATTCGCCAGATCATCGATGAGGTTTTACAATCTTCGGTTTTAACTCTGCAGCAGGAGTCCAGCATTAACCAAATCCTCTGGGAAAAAAACTATGATCTATCTGATCTAGAGGCTTTAGATAAGCTGGTGGAAGCCATTTTGCGCCAAGAGGTAAGGGCTGCTTCCGATCCCTGCTAGAAACCTAGCCTTGCTTGCAAACGACGGCAGATCTTGCTCAAAACTTACACACTTACACAACGCACAACTGAGAGCAATTGTGCATGCTCCTAGCATGAGTCGGGATGAGATTCCAATCTCTCGACAATTTCCCGGATTAAATGCTCATCAGAGCGATTGATCTCGGGGTGGAAAGGCGCCTGTTTTAAGTAGCGCTTGAGATCCTGGCAGGCTTGCTGCCAACGGCCCAACTGATAATACAACAGCCCGCGATCCCTTAGGTGGGGCAAGGATTCAGGGATCAACAACAAGATCCGTTCCGCTGCTGCCAAAGCGGGTTCCAGTTCGGCGCGGCTCAGATAAATTTGCTTGAGGTTGTTGAGCAAGCGTACCAAGATCAGGCGGGGAGGGGTGGGGCGTAGGTGGTGTTCTTGGAAAGGGATCCCAGGCCCGTAGATTTGCGACAAAAGCTCTTGACAATCTTCTGGAAATAAAATCTCCCCCTGCTGAAAGGGATCCACAAAAATCTCGGCGCCTGCAAACAGGGGCCGGATTAAAAAGTGGCCGGGCATGCCCACTCCTGCCATGGGAAAATCGATCCGCCGCGCCAGCTCTAGATAGATCAGCGACAGCGTAATCGGGATCCCGGTGCGCCGATCGATCACTTCGTTCAAAAAGCTGTTGCGTGGGTCGTAATAATCTTCGCGATTGCCACGAAAGCCCAGATCCTCAAAGAGATAGTGATTCAAGATCTTGATGACCCGCAGGGGATAACGCTCCGGGGGAAGGCGCTCTTGCACCTCTGCGGCCATCTCATCCAGAGCGGCCACATACTCTTCCACCTCCAGATCGGGATAGGCTTCTTGGGCAATCCAGAGGGCCGCCCGACCCAGATCGATGGGCTCCGATTGGATTTCAAGGGCAAAGCGTTGACGGGCAGCAGGAATGCTCATGAAATGTTAAAGTTAAATATTAAATATTGAGGTTCTTTGCAAGGATCTCGGTTAGAACAGCAGCGTGCAAAAGCTGGTCAACAGCAAGGTCACCGCCGTCAGGAGCAGGCTAAAGCTCCAAAGCCGCAAAGCGGCAAGCAGCAGGATCCCGATCACCCAAATCAGCAGAGCATTCCAATAGGGTCGGTTGGGGGCTTTGGACACATTAATTTTCTGGAAGAAGGGCAGCAGGATGAACGATACATCCAACAACAGGCGCGGCAGCCGCAAATTGTCCGGCAGCGGCAGATCTCGCACCGCCAAATAAAGCAGCCCCCAGCTCAACAAAAGCGGGATTAGGAGCAGATAGTTGGATTCGGCCAGCAGGGGTCGATCCACCACCAGCGGAAACAGAGGGCTGATCCCCCAGAGCAGATAGAGGTAAAAGTTGAAGTTCAGCAGCGGCTGCAGCAGAGGGGGCACCTTGAAGCGTTGACCTTGGGATCCGATCCCGTTTACCTGAGCTGCGATTTTCTGGCCCAGGGATCCACCTTTTTGAGGGGTTTGCGCTGCCGGAGCCACCCGCCAACCGCAGTGGTCACAGTAGGGAGATTTGAACCGGTAGGCTGGGATCGGCTTGCCACAGGAAGGGCAACGTTGGATCGGACGAGGTTGAGAACTGGAAGCCATGACCACCCCGCGGTACTTCTGCCTTAGCATGCCCCAATGGCTCTCAGTTTACTCCCAGGGCAAATGACAGTGTGATACAGGCTGCTCCCAAAGCTGCGCCGGCCATGACCTGAACGGGAGTGTGCCCCAGCAATTCTTTCAGGTAGGGTTCTGGAAAACGGTCGGCGCCCTTTTCTTCAAACCATTCTTCCAGGAGGCGATTCAGCACCTGCGCCTGTTTTCCGGCGGCTTGGCGGATCCCCGCGGCATCGTACATCACCACCAAAGCAAAAACCACCGTCGCGGCAAACAGCAGGCTGTCCCAGCCTTCCTGCATCCCCACCCCAATGGACAAAGCCGTCACCAACGCTGCGTGGGAGCTGGGCATTCCCCCGGTTTCCACCAAGACTCGCAGGTTAACCTTGCCTGACCGCACATAGGAAAGGATCAGCTTGATGGCTTGGGCCAACACACTGGCCAGCAAAGCAACCCAGAGGACATGATTGGCCATCAACTGTTGCAGCATACGGCTCTCCAGCACAGACATGCGAGCAGGGTCTCCAGGGATCCCATCTGATCTTGTCCCCTTGTCCTGTCCTAATGCTGACGGCGAGTGATGAAATCTGCCAGGGCCGACAGCGGCTCTGCCCGCGATCCATAGGGGCGCAACGCTTCCTTGGCCGATTGAATCAGCTCCTCGGCTTTTTGCCGGGAGGCCTCTAGGCCCAACAAGCTGGGATAGGTGGCTTTGGCGGCAGCTTGATCCTTGCCTGCCGTTTTGCCCAGTTGCTCGCTGGTGGCGGTGATGTCCAAAATGTCGTCCACAATCTGAAAGGCCAAGCCAATATCGCGGGCGTAGCGGCTCAGGCGGTCCAGCAGCTCCTCATCTCCCCCCGCCAGGATCCCTCCCGAAACCACCGAGACCTCCAGCAGAGCGCCGGTTTTGTGGCTGTGAATGTACTCCAGAGTTTCCAGGGAAATGGCTTTGCCCTCCGACTCCAGATCCACCACCTGCCCCCCCACCAAACCGGTTGCCGCCACAGCATGGCCAATGCGGGCGATCACCTGTAACACCAACTGCGGCGGTACCCCCTGAGTTTGGCTGGCAATGTGCTCAAAGGCAAAGGCCAGCAGGGCATCTCCTGCCAAGATGGCAATGTCTTCGCCGAACACCTTGTGGTTGGTGGGTTTGCCGCGGCGAAAGTCGTCATTGTCCATGGCCGGCAGATCGTCATGGATCAGCGACATGGTGTGGATCATTTCCAGGGCACAGGCGGTAGGCAGAGCCTGCTCCACAGTGCCGCCGGCCAACTCGCAAGCAGCCAGACAGAGGATGGGCCTGAGGCGCTTCCCCCCTGCCAATAGGCTGTAGCGCATCGCCTCGTAAATGCGCTCCGGATAGGCGGGAACCAAAGCTGCAGAGAGAGCTTCTTCCACCTGTTGCTGACGCTGGCTCAGGTAGGCTTTCAGGTTAAAGGTTTGGGCAACCAAGCAGGGTTTCCTCTCAACTCGGCAATGGGGGGATCCTTGTCGAGCCGTTCTTCAACAGACTTGTCAGGTGTCATTATCTCATGTCCACTTTAATTGGGGATCCCAGCCCAGAGGCCAAAAGGGTAAGAAGTAACAGCAAGTTGCAGCCGATGAAGAAACTGCAGGGATCCTGAGCCGCCAACTTGCGGTTGCTGTCGCCACAATGTCAGGATTCATAAGGATCTTTAGCCGGATTGCCCTCCTATGTCCCACTCGCCTGTTCAGCTCAGCGCCACCTCCTCCACCGCCAGCGGTGCGGAGCACTTGGGTGACCGTTTGCTGCGGGCGGCCCGAGGGGAAGTGCTGGATCGCCCTCCAGTTTGGATGATGCGCCAGGCGGGTCGCTACATGGCGGCCTACCGCGAGCTGCAAAGCAAGTACACCTTTAAGCAGCGCTGCGAGATCCCGGAGCTGGCCGTCGAGATCTCGTTGCAACCGTTTCGGGCCTTTGCCCCTGATGGGGTGATCCTGTTCAGCGATATCCTCACCCCCCTTGAGGGCATGGGCATCCCCTTTGAGCTGGTGGAGCATCAGGGGCCGATCATCGACCCGCCGATTCGTTCCCAAGCCCAAATTGAGCGCATTCGCCTCCTGGAACCGGAAGAAAGTCTGCCTTTCATCAAGACCATTCTCAGCACCCTGCGCCGCGAGGTGGAAGGAAAAGCGACGCTGCTGGGATTTGTCGGCTCCCCCTGGACTCTGGCCTGCTATGCCGTGGAAGGGCGCAGCTCCAAAGATTATGCCCACATCAAAAGCTTGGCCTTTACACAGCCGCCATTGCTGCATCAGTTGCTGAGCAAGCTGGCCGACAGCATTGCCCGCTACGTGATCTACCAGATCGAGGGCGGTGCCCAGGTGGTGCAGTTGTTCGATACTTGGGCCGGCCAGCTCAGCCCAGCCGATTACGAGTGTTGGGCCTTGCCCTACCAAAAGCAAATTGTGGATCAGGTGAAAGCTCGCTATCCGCAGGTGCCACTGATCCTCTACATCAACGGCAGCGCCGCTTTGCTGGAGCGGGTGGGCAAAGCCGGCATCGACGTGTTCAGCCTCGATTGGATGAGCGATATGGCAGAGGCCAGGGCCCGCCTGGGATCCCTGGCGGTGCAGGGCAATCTGGATCCAATGGTGTTGCTGGGATCCCCGGAGTTCATCCGGCAGCGCACCCTAGAGGTGATTCGAAAAGCCGGATCCCGTGGACACATCATGAACTTGGGCCATGGCATCCACCCAAGCACTCCAGAGGCCAATGTCCATCACTTTTTCGAGACGGTGCGCCAGTCGGCAGAGCTGATACATTTACGCTGAACACTGCTGAACATCACTGTTCAACTATGCAGCGATAGCATTCTGTTTGTTTCCATTCGCGTTAGCGGGACGGAGTCCAAACAGAATGGCGGTATCCCGCAAAGCTTTGAGTAGAATACCCAAAGCGCAGTTTCCGTGTCGTCTTACTACCAATTTTCTGCTTTGCTTTGGCTACCATGTTGGCAGACTCGAAAGTAAACAGAAAGATCAACTGGTAGTAATCCGTACTGAACATATTATACATTATTTTCAGTATAGTTGAGCTTATTATTGACTAGAGTCATGCTCCTAAAAGCCCTCTAGCCTAACAGGCAGCGCGAACCCCTCCTCCCTGAAGCGTTTTGCTCAACTTTTGCTCTAAGGTTGCACGGCCATCTCCAGGGATCCCCGGTGTACATCAGCGTCATCATTCCCACCTACAACCGCCGTCCCATTTTGGAGCAGTGTCTGCGGGCCTTGGCGCAGCAACAGCCCGGCCCCTACGAGGGCTACGAGGTGGTGGTGGTGGACGATGGCTCCACCGATGGCACAGTGGAATGGCTGCAGAACAACCCCATCGGCTTGCCCCAGTGGAAACTGTTGCAGCAGGAGCACCGCGGCCCCGCCGCTGCCCGCAACCTGGGGTTTCGCCACGCCCAGGGATCCCTCATCGTCTTTATCGACAGCGACCTGGTGGTGGTGGATCACTTCTTGGCCAGCCACGCCCAGATGCTGCGGCGGCACGGCGTTACAGGGGATCCCCGCTCCCCCCACGAGGCCAAGGTCTTCACCTACGGGCGGGTGATCAACACGAGCAATTTTCAGGATCCCCGCTCCGAACCCTTCAAGCCCACCGATTTTTCGGCAGCCTTTTTCGCCACCGGCAACGTGGCCATTGCCCGCCATTGGTTGGAGCTGGCCTGCGAAACCCCCGCCGGCCCCTTTGACGAGCGGTTTCACCTCTACGGCTGGGAAGACCTGGAGCTGGGGGTGCGGCTAAAACGTTTGGGCCTGCGCCTGGTCAAGTGCCCCCAGGCCACCGGCTACCACTGGCATCCACCCTTTGAGCTGCAGCAGATCCCAGGATTGATTGAGCGGGAACGGCAGCGGGGCCGCATGGGTATTCTCTTTTACCAAAAACACCCCACCTGGGCCGTGCGCCTGATGATCCAACTGACGCCCCTGCACCAATTCCTGTGGGGCCTTTTATCCCTGGGGGGCTGGCTGAACGAGAAGCGGGTGGAACCGCTGCTGCGCTGGTTGATCCGGCATGGCCGCTCGCAGTTGGCTCTGGAGCTGTGCCGGATTTTTTTCCTCAACTGGTACAACGTGCAGGCCGTTTACGAAAGCTACAGAGCGATGAAAGCGCGAAACAAGGGGATCCACTCGGCTTGAGCTGCCACCAGGGCGGGGTAAGTGAGTCGGCCATAATCCTTGCCGGGAATGAGAGGCTGGCCGGGATCCGGATCGGCACAGCTCAGGGGTTCCCAAACGGCGCCGGCCCCCTTGACAATGGCCCACACTGCCGCCACATCCCAGATCTTGGGCGAGCGTTCTACCGCCCCCAAAAGGCTGCCACCGGCCACCGCCAGCAGGTTGTAGGCAGCACCCCCCAACATCCGCGCTTTGCAAGGGAATTGCGGGCTAATCCAATGGCTGCTGCGGGAACAGAAATTGAACAATTGGTTGGGGCCGGGTGAGGCGGTGCTAGGACGGATCGGCTGGGGACAGGCGGGATCCCGGTCGTGGCGGGTGAGAAAAGCTCCTGCTGCTGCATCCCCAGGAAACCGAGGCCAATAACCGTAAAAAGTCTGGCGGATGGGCGGCAGATGGACACAGCCAAACACCGGCACGCCCCAATGCAGCAAAGCCAAGGAGCTGCCCCAAATGGGGATCCCACGGGCAAAATTGGTGGTGCCATCCAAAGGATCCACTACCCAACACCACTCCTTCTCGGGAAAAATGTGGTTGGATTCCTCGCTCAGATAACCGTGATCGGGGTAGGCAGCGGCAATGGCCCCTTGAAAAGCGCGATCCGCCCACTGGTCAGAAGAGGTTACCAAGCTGCCGTCGGCTTTTAAGGACTCCGTCCCGCTGGCGCGAACCGTAGGGTGGGCCTGGCCAAAGTCTGCCAAGAGCTGGGATCCCACGCTGGCCGTAGCCTGCAAGGCAAACTCGGTAACCTCCAGCCAGAAAGGGGATAGAGCAGCAGTTGCAGAAGGAGCACTCATGCCCCAATCCTAGCGGGATCCCTGGCTTTTGGGGTGGAAAAGGGGTCGCAATGGCAGCGGATCCCTCACCAGCAGGTTTTAAGCCCCTAAGCTGACTAGAATCATAGGTAAACTCCCCAGCTGGCCACCCTCCTCCATGAACCAGCGCCTGATTGGACAACTGATTGGCAACCGCTACCGGCTGACCCGCCACATCAGCGAGGGTGGCTACGGCAATGTGTTCGAGGCGGTGGATACCCAGCTCAATGACGAGCTGGTGGCCGTCAAGTTGTTGCGCCCGCCGCCACCGGACATGGGCCCAGAGTACTACCAGCAACTGCAGCAACGCTTCATGGATGAGGCCAGGGTCAGCGCTCTGTTGGGCGAGCACCCCAACATCGTGCAGGTGCGCTCTTACGGCCTGTACCAAAACCAGCCCTATCTGGTGATGGAGTACCTGAATGCCAAACCCTACAGCGGCCAGGGGTTGGACTATGTGCTGGCTCGGGAAGGCCCCTTGCACCCAGAGCGAGTGGTGAACTTGGCTCTGCAAATTTGCTCTGCCCTGCACCACGCCCACAACTTTCAGATGGATCTGGGCAAGCACTCCATTCGCGGCGTCATCCACCGCGACATTAAACCCAGCAACATCTTTGTGCAGAAAGGGCCCGATGGGAAAGAGCGGGTCAAGATCCTGGACTTCGGCATTTCCAAGCTCATGGGGGAGACCTCTCGTGGCCTGACGCAGACGGGCTATTTTTTGGGTACGATGGTCTATGCCTCGCCCGAGCAAATGCGCGGAGAAAAGCTGGATGGCCGCTCCGACATCTATTCCCTGGGGGTGGTGCTGTACGAGCTGTTAACTGGTGCGTTGCCCTTCGAGCCGGATACCGACACCTTGCAAGGCTGGTACCACGTCCACAACTTTCAAAAGCCCCGCCCCTTCCAAGACCACAAGCTAGCCCACCCCATCCCCGCTGCCCTGGAGAAGGTTGTCCTCCAGTGCCTAGAGAAAGACCCTGCCCTCCGCCCGGCCAACATGGAAGGGCTCAGCCAGCAGCTACAGGCTGTCTATGGAAACAAGGTTGCCCCTCCTGCCCCGTTCGTTCCCTCAAGTTCATCTCCTGCATCTCCAGGTGTTCGTCCCCAGCGGATCCCGACCGGATTTGGCCAGCCGACTTCCCAACAGCCCCGAACTGCCCCAGTTGAGGAAGAAAAGCTCCAGCAGGCGGTCAGTCTGATCGAGGCAGGCGAGTACAAGATGGCCGTCCATCTGCTCAATGAGCTGATCCAGAGCGCCCCCAACGAAGCCCGCTACTATCTCTACCGCGGCCTGGCCCACCAACGGCAGGGACATTGGGGCCTTGCCCAGATGGATTATCAAGGGGTGCTGCGGCTGGAGCCGGGTAACCCTTCAGCGGAACAGGGGCTGCGCGAGGTGGAACAGAAGGTTGGGCAGGAACATGTCAACAGCAAGTCCGGCTCTCATCTGTTGGATGCACCCCTGAATGCACCCCGCCTGGGCAAAGAGTCGGCGTTGAGTTGGCTCTTGGCCAATTTGGGGGCGGCTGGGATCGGCTACCTGGGGCTGGGGGCATCAGCGCCTCTGCTGGCGGCTTTGGGATCACTACAAGAAGCGGTGGCTGGAGCCGGCCTTGGCTTGCTGATGGGGCTGCTGCAGTGGCTGGTGTTGCGGCGGCAGGTTTCGGTGGGATGGGTGGCTGCAACTTTGCTGGCCACGGCTTTGGGCTGGGCGGCGGCGGATTTCCTCGCTCCCCAGGTGGGGGTAGCAACCTCTGCTTTTAACCCGACGGATCCCTGGCTCCAAAATGTCTTGCAGGCAATGGGAGATGCGCTGCGCGGTTTGCTGGTGGGGGTCGGCGTTGGTGGGCTGCAATGGGCCTTGTGGTCTCAGCGCTGGAAAGGTAGCCGGGCTTGGATCTTGGCGGCAGTTGCCGAAGGGGCAGGATCGGCTCTGTTGATGGGTTGGCTGCTGGACAATACTACCTTGAACAGTTGGCTGCTGCTGATCGTGGGGCTACTGGCCAACACGCGCCCCCTTAGCGCAATGGTGCTTTTGAATTTGCGCCGGATCCCTCCTGTTCAAAGTCAACAACAAGCCCCTTAGCCCACAGGGATCCCATCTGAGTTCTCTCTCTCAAGAAGAGGGAAAGACAGGAATCAAAACCGCTCATTATTTTTCTCACGATTTTTCTCACGGTTACCGGGGAGCGCCGTGAGATCCCCAGCTCAGAGCTACGCGACTGGTTGTAGGGAGTAGGGTCGTTTGAGCTACTGAGAAAAGCCCTATGGCCCTGTGCATGCAACGTTTTGGGTGTGGGCCACTGTCCTGGCCTAAATTTCAAGAGGGCAAGGATGCACGCTATAGAGGAACTTTCTAGCGGAGCTATTGCACCGGCTAGTGTCTCATTGCCATTTGAATTGACTATAAGTGCTGCTGCAAAACCAGGAACCAGAATCCTCGCCCGGCGAGTATGTTATGACTGTAAACTACCCGACTCCGACCGCTAAGCGGTACGGGGCGGGCTTTCGGTAGCCCTGCAGTTGGCAAGCCAACCACGGACCTCTAGGCTGGTTTACGGCAGCCCCAAGTTTGGCAATCATGTTGGCCCCATTCCAGTCCGCATCCCCTTCCCATCCACAGTGCCCACACTTAAACTGCTTCCCACTGCGATAGGATTGCGCAGGGTCGGGATGGATGTGCAAACACTTGTGACAGGTCTGCGACGTGTAGGCAGGCGGAACAAGAACCAGAGAAACCCCTGCAACTCTCGCCTTGTATTCCAGAAACTGCCTCAGTTGGTAGAACGCCCAACTGTTGGTTCTGCGCCGTTCGGCCTTGTTGCGCGGCTGTTGATTGACTCTTTCCCGGATCCCTGTCAAGTCTTCCAGAGCAATAGCGCTGTTTGTGGTCTTTGCCCTAGAGACAATAGCTTTGGAGATGCGATGATTGACCCACGCCTGAAAACGTCTCTCCTTGCCAGACAGCCGTTGCAACAGTTCTCTGCATCTGCGCCGCGAACTGCGTGTGCCCTTACTGGCTTTGCGTTGGAGTGCCGCCCTCAGCTTGGAGTAGTGGTCGCGGACTTGGTTCAACTGCTGTCCATTCCAGTTGTCCCCCTCTGACGTATGGGCAATATCTGTCCTTCCCAAGTCCACCCCGATCACCTTGTCGGTATCTTGTTGCTTGGGTGGCTTTTTCTCTACGCAAATCTGGATGTAGTAGGAGCCATCTTTGCGCTTGACCAGGGTGGCAGCTTTTGGGTTGGAACCAGCCAGCATCCCACGCTGGTAGTTGCCAATGGCCAGTTCAAAGCGTTCTCTCCCTTCAACCGTGGTCAGCGACACCGTCCAGTCTTTCTCGCGAAATGAGAAGATACGTGCATCGTAGGTAACGAACCTACGCTTGAACTCTTTAACCGGACGGTTGGGCTGTCTCGCCACTTTGCGAGCGCCTGCCACCCGTCTGCACACCTGTTGAGCCAAGTTACTGGACAAGCCGAACCGGGCACGGATTTCGCGGTAGCACAGAGACTGGAGCTTAACGGCGTTGGCGACTTTCTCGGGTGTGTTTTGGTTGACCCAGTTCAAGGCTTGGCCAAAAGCCTCCATCGTCGCGTCCAATTTGGCGGCTTGCGACTGGGATGCCTTGAGCTTACAGGAGACGGTCAGGACTTGGGTCATGGTTCTATTGTGACTTCCGCATTCCTCCCGGCACTGACCCTACGGGTACAGTGCGGGGCTCCTGCGCTAGTAAGCTGAGCTGGAAGCTGTTTTCGAGTAAAACTCACGCATTTCTGTAAACCACTCCAATCGCGAGGGATCCCAGGTGTAGAACATGTGTCCGCCGCGATAATGACGTAGGGTGAGGTTGGCCTTCAACCGCGGATCCAACTTCATCAAATCCACCAAGTGATTCGAGGCAAAGTAGGGAGTGACCAGGTCGTAAAAACCATGATGAATGCTCACCCGCATGTGGGGGTTGAGGGCCATGCTGCTGCGCAGCTCGTCCATTGCCCCGATGAATCCTTGCTTCAACTCTCCTTTTGGGGTGAACCGCCAGGACTTGAACACCTCCAGGTTCAGTAGGTGATAGGTCAACTCCGTTTCCACCTGCAAGGTCTCTCGCAAGTGGCTGTTGATGGCTGCCGTGAACAGGCGATCGATCCCATCCAAGGTGGGATCGGATCCCTCGAAGGTAGGCCGATCCGGAAAGGGATCCACCGTGGTTACAGAAGCATCGTAGAGCCCCAGCACCAGTCGCTGCGACCGCAACAGCTCGCGGGCAAAACTGGCGATATCGATCCGCCCGCCTTTGTGGGCCACATACTCTGGAGATAAGCCGATCCCTGCCGCCATCTCCTGATACACCGCTTGCCGTTCTGCCTCTGGCATCGCCTCTCCCATAGCCAAGAGGGGCAGCAGACGTTGCCGGGCAAAGCGTTCTGCTTTGGGCAGCAGGATCTGCAAATCCTCCCCCCAGCCACACCGTCCATGATGAGCTGCTGTAGCTACGTAGGAAGGGAAAAGCGTTGCCCAAGTGCTGAGGTTGTAATCGTTGGTCTCCAGCAACCCAAACTCAAGTGCAGGCGAGATGAGAATGGCCCCCGACAGGCCCACGCCAAACTTGGATTGCAGCTCCTTGGCCAGCCGCGCCACCCGAAACCCACCGTAACTCTCGCCGGCAATGAAAATGGGGGAGAGCCAGCGTTTGTATCGGGAAAGAAAGCCCTGAATGAATTCTCCCAAGGATTGCAAATCCCGCTCCACATCCCAGAAGGGCGATTCCTTAGGAGGCTCCTCCGCCTTAGCATCCGGCTGAGGGGGCTTGGATGCCGGATCGGATTTCTCCCGGGAATCTTTGGGGTCTTGAGAATCCTTGGGCAGGGCGCGGCTGAACCCCGTCCCCACCGGATCGACAAAGACCAGGTCGGAAAAGGGCAACCAACTTTCGGCATTGTCCACCAGCCGCACCGGGGAGGGGGGCAAACTGCCGTTGGGCCCGAAGCCAATCCGTTTGGGCCCCAGCGCTCCCATGTGCAGGTAGGCAGAAGCTGCCCCAGGCCCACCGTTGAACACAAAAGTGAGAGGGCGGTGCTGGGCAGCAGAGTCTTGCTTCAGATAGGCGACGTGAAAGATCTCGGCCACCGGTTTTTCCCGCTGGAAAAGGGTCTGCCAACCGGCCAGCGCTCTGTAGGTAAAGCTCTCCTCTCCAGCCGTAAACCTGTGCTCGGTGGAGGAGAGGGGGGAAGTGGGCTTAGATTCAGTAGCCATGAAATGAAAACAGGGATCGGCAACTTGATCCCCAGTGAATCACAAGTCGCCGACCATCAACACCTCCAAATGGAACCTCACAGCGTCAGCGGAGCTTCCAAGGTCAGATTGAAAGATTGGCCGGGGCGCAGCACCACCACCTGGGGAGCGGTAACATTGCCCACCACCACTCCGGTCACGGCGCCTCCTAAGACATTGCCCACCGAGACTCTGCCCGTGATGGCCCCCAAAATGGCCCCTGCGGCTGCCCCAATGGCTGCATCCTGAGCGATGGCCTCAGCCGAATACTGACGGGGATCCTTTTCGTCGTGGAGGATGTTGGAGGAAGCCCGCAGGCTGTAGGTACGACCGCCGAGAACAATGGAAGTGCCGACAAAGCGGGATCCGCCCGGTGCAGGTTCCATCTGTCCAAAAATGCGGCTACCCGCCGGGATCACCAAGCGCCCCTGGCTGTCAAAAATGTTCTGAGTAACGGCCACTTCCAGGGGATAGACGGTGTCGGGATAAAAGTATTGCGGCCCTTCGCTACTCAGGCTGCCGACCGGGATAATCGTCCCCTGCTCAAGGCGGTAGGCACCCAATTCAAAAAGCGGCTGAGCCGAACTGGGCAAGGGGGCCAACGAAGGGATCCCGGCCAGGCCAATAAGGGCTGCTGTTAAGATAGCTTTCATGAGTAGAGTCTCCAATGCTTCTCCAATCCAAGTTCTGCGGAGTTCTGAGCAGTTGCCTGAAGCTGTTCCAGGTCAATTTGCTTCCTTGTCTCAACTTCTCTCCGCTTCTAGGTTACCGAATCCTTCCTGAAGCTTGTTTTCCCCCACAAGTCGATTTGTCTTCAACTGTTGGCAGTTTGGGTGGCCATCTTGCAGCACAACTTCTCTCAGAAATGCTGGAAGGCTTGTTGACGGCTGAGGGCCTGCCCGTCCTTCAGCCAGACGGTTCCCTGCGGATCCCAGCCTGTCACTTCTCCAATCCAAACGGCCCCCGGCAATTCTTCCAACAGGTGCTTGGCCACCGACACCTCGGCACTGAGGAGCAGCTCAAAATCTTCGCCCCCATAAAGCGCCCACTCCCAGGCTTGGGCCGGGAAAGCCTGCCGCAAAGCTTCTGAAATCGGGATCCGCTCCACGGCAATCCTTGCCTCCACCCCACTGGCCTGACACACCTGCACCAGGGCATCTGCCAAACCGTCGCTGGTATCCATACCGGCAACGCGCAAGGGATCCGGGATCCCTTCCAAGAGGGGCACCAGATCCAGGCGCGGGCGTGGGTATTGGTGAGCCCTGATCAACTGCTCGCGCTCGGCCGCCGTAGCTGAGGATCC
The DNA here is from genome assembly GCF_054058415.1 of Thermostichus sp. MS-CIW-38. Taxonomy (NCBI): domain Bacteria; kingdom Bacillati; phylum Cyanobacteriota; class Cyanophyceae; order Thermostichales; family Thermostichaceae; genus Thermostichus; species Thermostichus sp. MS-CIW-38. The sequence goes on from NZ_JBSSAH010000053.1 coordinate 15,177, forward strand.
CTGTTCAGGATGGAGAAGCAGTTCCAAGCCTGCCCGCGCATCTCCGTGCGGCCCTGTCACCACCAGCCAATCGCCGGGTTGAGCCCGTCTGCGCTGAATGGCCCGCCCCGGCTGCACCGATCCCAGGGCCGTGATTGCCACAAATCGATGCGGCGACCGACACAGATCCCCTCCCACCAGGTGACATCCCCAGCGGGCGCAACAGGCTTGCATCCCTTGATAAAGCTCCTCCACCCAAGCGACCGGCGTGGAGCCCGGCAAGCCCAAGCCCACCACCAACGCCTGCGGACGGGATCCCATCGCGGCCAGATCCGACAGATTGGCGGCCACCGCGCGCCAGCCCACCGCATGGGCCGGGGTCGTCAGATCGCTGAAGTGAACTCCCTCCACCAACACATCGGTTGTCACCACCAACTGCCCCTCCGGAGCAGCTAACACCGCCGCATCGTCTCCCACCACCTGGGCCGGACAGTAGCGCTGCACGATCTGCAGCAGCCCTGCCTCCCCAATTGCTGAGATGGGTAGGGGGGAAGGATCGCCGTTTTGTGGAGAAGCACTGTCAGGAAGACCGGAGAACAAGACAGACCTCTGAGGGTAGCGAGGATAACACAGCTGCAAGATCTGGTGGATGCTGGAGTCTTGTTGGATATTTCCAAGGATCCCGCCTGCACGCCACAGGCAAGCTGGAGAATTCTACCCCGCCGTCCGCTGTCCAATCAGGGCATAGAAGGGATCCCCGCCTCCGCCTGCCCAAAAGCCCAGCCAACCCATAGGGGCAGGCCGCTGGATCACTTTCACCACCTCAAACCCCGGCACCGACTCAAAATAGCGCCTGACCAACTCCACCCGCCCCGCCTCAGAGTTGTCCCGCCAAGCCTGGATCGCCTTCTGGAAAAACATGCGATTGGAGAAGCTGACGATGAACAGGCCCTGGGGCTTTAGGATGCGATACACCTCGGCAAACACCTGCTCCGGCTGCTGCAGATACTGCACCGAGACCGTGTTTAGCACCGCGTCGAAGGATTGATCAGGGAAGGGCAGACTTGGGTTTTGGTTCAAGTTTTGGATGAAGAAGTGATCCAGCCGGGGGTTGGCCGCCAGTTCCTCAGGGTTCATCCCATGCCCCTCCACATGGGCAAACTCCATCTCAGGCGGCAAATGGGAGACCCAACTGCTCATCAGATCGAGAATGCGGGTCTGGGGCCGCAAATGCTCGCGGTATAGATCGGTGAGCTGGCCGATGAAGCCAGAATCCACATGAGTCACGAAGCGAGGATAGCTGTAAAAGAGGGCATCGTCGCTGGGATCCAACTTGGAGCGCTGCCAATCCTTGAGCACCACCATGGCCAAACGGTTGCAAATCTTAATCAAAGCTAACATTTTGGAAGCTTCGGAAAAGGGGTGGGCGTGATACCTTAGCAGAGCAGCAGTGGCCATTTCGCGAAGGACTCTTTGCCGTGATGTCTGTGTCTCACCCCTCTTCAGCGGCTCCTTCTTCTTCTGGGTCTAACTTTGGCCTGCGGGAGTACGTAACCGAACTGCAGCTCCACATGGCTCTGCAGGCTCGCAGCCTTACTCCTTCTCTCAGCGTTTCCCCAGCCCAGGACAGCCCCCTGGCTCTGGTGCAGCGGGCACAGGCGGCTATGGAGAAGTCCGTTTCCCGCCAGTGGCTTTGAGCGGCACAGCCTGGACAGAGATGCTCAGGCCAAGCTTTTGCGCAACACCCCCTGCACCAGTAGAACCGACACCCCCACAAACCCCGTCAAAAGGCCCAGGGATCCCGCCAGGGTGAGATCGCCCCAGGGAGCCTGCAGCACCACATCGGCCCAGCTCCAATGGCTGCTGCGGTAAACATGGCGGATGGGCTCGATGGCAAAGGTGAGGGGGTTGAGGCTGGCCACCCAACGCAGCCAGGTGGGCATAAAGCTCAGGGGAGCCAAGGCCGTGCTGGAAAAGATCAGGGGCAAGTTGACCAAAAAGATGAAAGCCAGCAATTGCTGGTGCCCCGGCATGGCAAAGGCCAAGCCCAAGCTCAGCGCCGTAAAGCCCAAGACCAACAGGCCCACGATCAGGGCCACCACCGCCAAGCCTGGCCCGTCGGGGATCCCGGCCCCAAGGGCGTAATCTGCCCCCACAATCGCCGCCGTCTGTAGCAGCGCCAAGCTGACGATGAACAGGCTAGAGGCGAGAACAATGGAAAAACGAGAGGTGAGGGGAGCCACCAACAGCCGGTTCAAAAAGCCAAATTCTCGGTCGAAAATCACCGGCACCCCAGCATTCAAGGCTCCACCAAAAGCCGTAAACACAATGACTCCCGCCCCCAAAAACTGGGTGTAGTTTTGTCCGGCCCCGAAAATGCCGGCAGGAGCATTCTGAAACAAAGCTCCAAATAGAATCAGCCAGAGCAACGGCTGGATAATGCCAACCAGCAAGGTTGTGGGGCGACGCTGCAGTTGGATAAACAAGCGGCGGGTGAGGGCAAAGGTCTCCTGCCAAAAATCAGCCGTCAGAAGGGGGATCGGGTTGGGTTGAACCGAGGAAGAGGCAGAGTTCATACCAAAGCTCCTGTAGGGTTGCGATCAATCAATCCATTCCAAATCCATCTACCAAATACCTCGATGTGCCTTTGTATAGGGATCAATGGGGCTCGAGCATGAGGTGATGAAGTTACTTTTTCTTTTTGCCCAGATTGGCCTCGGCAGCGGCCAGCTCCGCGTCCATCAGGGTTTGCCCGGTTGCCGCCAAATACACATCATCCAAGCTGGGACGAGACTGGGTGCTGCTGAACACCTCTAGCCCATGAGCCTGCAAGTGGGCGCGAATCTGGCTGAGGGGATCCTCTCCATTCCGCTGCACCACCAGGTTCAGGGCGTTGCCCTGGGCGCTGTTGATCACCACCTTCTGGACAAAGGGCAGGGATCCCAGCAGTTGGGCACCCCGTTGGGCCAGTTCCGCCGGGGCAAATTCCTGCAGCTTGACGGTGATGCGCTCGCCGCCGACGCGGGTTTTCAGCTCCTCGGGGGTTCCCTCGGCGATCACCTTGCCCCGGTCGATGATGGCCACCCGATCCGCCAGCAGGTCGATCTCCTCCAGGTAGTGGCTGCTGAGCACCACTGTGATCCCTGTGTTCTTGAGTTGGCGCAAAAAATCCCAGATGGCCAGCCGACTGGGAATGTCCAGGCCCACCGTGGGCTCGTCCAAGACCAGCACCTGGGGTTGATGGAGCAGTCCTGCCGCCAGATCCAAGCGTTTGCGCAGCCCGCCGGAGTAGGTACCGATGAGTTGGTCGGCGCGGTCGGTCAGCCCCAGCAGTTCCAGGACGGCAACGATTCGCTCTTGAGCCAAGGGGCGAGGCAGGTGGTAGAGGTCGGCCTGCAACTGCAACAATTCTCGCCCGGTCAGCACCTTATCCAAGGCCACCTCTTGGGCGACAAACCCCAGTTTTTCTCGTACCGCTTTGGGGTTTTCGCTGGCCGGGATCCCGTACACCTCTATCCGGCCTGAGTCGGGACGGAGCAAGGTGCAGAGGCAATGCAAAGTGGTGGTCTTGCCCGCTCCATTGGGGCCGAGAATGCCGTAGATCTGGCCGGGTTCCACCTGAAACGAGACGTCCGCCACGGCCACTGTGGATCCGTAGCGCTTTTGAAGTTGCTCTACCAAGACCGCAGGAGTATCTGACATGGGTATCCACATCTCGCTTCCTCTAGGCTATCAAGCCTGTTCGGGAGATGAGGCCAGGGATCGCCACCATTTCTTGCTCGTTGCCGCCAGCCCCCTAGGGATGGTGGGAGGTAAACTACCCGGCTCCGACCGCTAAGCGGTACGGAGCGGGCTTTCAGTAGCCCTGAGCCTGTTCTGCTCTACCAGAGAACAAAACAAGCCCGGA
>NZ_JBSSAH010000054.1:0-18361 GCF_054058415.1 Thermostichus sp. MS-CIW-38
TTTGAATGGTGCGAATGTGATTGCGCTCTTGGGGGCTGTCGTAAACCAGCCTAGAGGTCCGGGCTTGTTTTGTTCTCTGGTAGAGCAGAGCAGGCCCAGGGCTACTGAAAGCCCGCTCCGTACCGCTTAGCGGTCGGAGTCGGGTAGTTTACGTTTGCTCCTTGCCCCAGACCCGATGGGGAGCAAATGCGTTTGCGTTTGTGAAAGCGTCGCGTGGCGATAACGCAAAGATAAGCTGGAGAAGAGCAGCGAGCGGGCGTTCATGTCTTCAGAGCATTACAAGTTCGACCTTTTCTTGCGCTACCACCGAGAGCAAGCCCGGTGGGCGCGTCAACTGGCGGAGCGGCTGGATCGCGAGGGTTTCAAAGTCTGGTTTGACCGCTGGATGCTGCAGCCGGGGGACAACCGCAAGCTGGAGCTGCAACTGGCCATCGAACAATGCCGTTGGGTGGGAGTGGTGGCCTCTCCAGAGTTTGTTGCCGATCCCTGGCCAAGGGATGAGCTGTACAGCGGGTTTCCCCATGCCCCGGCACGACAAAACCAGCGCCTGCTGACGCTGCTGCACACCCCCACTGAGCTACCCCGCCCCCTGGAAGAGGCGCCCCTGCTGGATTTTACTGGCTCAGAAGAGGATCCGGTGCTGTTTGAGTACCGCGCCTTGGAGCTAATGCACTTTTTGGATCCCAGCTTCCCTGCCCCCGGGGATCTGCAGCGGTTCCGGCTGCAATACCGCCGCCGTGAGGGGAAAGAGTCCCTGGAAGATGAAGAGGTGCAGGGATTTCAGGCCTTTTTGCGGGCCATCCAGATGGCCATCCTGCGCATTGCCACAGGCGAAACCCCCTCCGCCACGCCAGAAGAAGGAGCGCGTCAGATCGCCATTTTGCAGTTCATTCAGCGGCTGTTTCAGTGGAACAGTGCCGACATCCAATTCGAGCGGGGGGAAGACTGGCGTCGCCGCGGCAACCTGACGGAAGCCCTGGCCGCCTACGACCGGGCTCTGAACATGGATCCCAACTTCGCCCTGGCTTGGAGCCGCCGTGGGGATGTGCTGGTGCAGCTGGCCCGCTACCGCGAGGCGGTGGACAGCTACAACGGATCCCTGAGCATCAACCCCTACGACGAAGAAACCCGGCTGCGCCTGGCCCTGATTCTGGGGCGCCTGGGGCAGTACAAGTCGGCGGTGGTTAACTACGACAAGGTGCTGGAGAGCAACCCGGAAGATGCTCTGGCCTGGCACAATCGCGGCATCCGCCTGCTGCAACTGAAGCGGTCGAAGCTGGCCCTGAACAGCCTGAACAAGGCGCTGCGCTACAACCCCAAACAGCCCCGCACCTGGCTGGCCCGTGGGATCGTGCTGCGGCGGCTGCGGCGGCCCAGCTCGGCAGCGGCCAGTTTTGCCCGGGTCTTGAAGCTCAACCCCAAAAGCGGGCGGGTTTGGCGTTACCAAGGCAATGCCCTCTTCCACTGCCACCGGCTGCGCTCGGCTGTTGAATGTTACAAGCGCTCGCTGCGGCTGCGCCGCCGGGATCCCATCACCCTGCACAACTTGGGGGTGGCCCTGCTGCGCTTGGGGCAGTATCGGCTGGCCAGCAAGGCCCTAGAACGCGCCCTGCGCTACGATGCCGACAACTACAAAAGCTGGTACGCCCGCGGTGTGGCCTTCCAGAAATTGGGCTACCTGAAAGAAGCCTGTATCCACTTCGAGGAAGCCCTCAAGATCAAGCCGGAGCACTTTCCAGCCCGCTATGCCTTGGCGGTAGCTCAGCAGGAGCTGGGGCAATATGAGGCCAGCCTACGGCATTTCCAGCGCTTGGTGCAGCAGCGTCCCGGCAGTTCTGCCTGCTGGTTTGGCCAGATCACCGGCCTGCGGCGCCTGGGCCGGCTGGAAGAAGCCCGTGCCGCCTGCCAGCAGATGATCCACCTCAACGAACGGGATCCCTGGGGCTGGTTTGCCCTGGGGTTGATCTACAGCGAGCTGAGGGATCCCGAACAAGCTGTGCAAGCCTACTCGCGGGTTTTGCAGCTCACCCCAGAAGATGCTGTGGCCCTCAACAACCGCGCCTGGGAAGCCTTGAAACTGGGGAAGCTGGAACCTGCTCTGGCAGACGCCCAACAGGCCACGCACCTGGATCCGCAGCGGCCCGCCTTTTGGCACACCCTGGGGCTGATTCAACTGCGGGCCGGCCAGCGAGAAGCCGCCCAGGCCAGCTTGCGGCGCTGTCTGGAGCTGGATCCCCAATTTCAGCCGGCCCAAGCTGCTTTGCAGGATTTGGCCCAAGAAGACTCGGCCTCGCCGGCGGGAATGGCTCTGCCGGAATTGGAAACCCTCACTCCCCAACCGCAGCCAGTTGACCCCAACCCCTAGCAGGATCCCCTGGGCTTTCAGACCCCAAGGACAATGCCTGCAGCAGGCAGACGGGAGCAGAACATGCCACACTGGATCCCGCCCCCCAGGACCGACACGCATGGATCCCTATCTGATCCCTGTCAAGCTTCCCCACAGCTCCTACGATATTCTCCTCCAGTCTGCCGAAGGCCCCCCTGGCCACAGCCTCATCCAGCTGGGATCCCAAATGCGAGCTAGAGGGCTTTCCGGCAGGGCTCTGGTGGTGAGCCATCCCGGCATTGCCAAACACTTTGCCGAGAAGTTGCTGCAGGGGCTGCAACAAGCGGGGTTTGCCGCCCACCTCTGCCTATTGCCTGCCGGCGAACGCTACAAAACCCTGCGCTCGGTGGCCAAGATCTACGACGCCGCCCTAGCCTTTGGCCTGGAGCGCTCCTCCACCTTGGTGGCGCTAGGAGGGGGGGTCATTGGCGACATAGTGGGGTTTGCCGCCGCCACCTGGCTGCGCGGGATCCCTTTTGTGCAGGTGCCCACCTCACTTTTGGCCATGGTGGATGCGGCCATTGGTGGCAAGACCGGTGTCAACCATCCTGGCGGGAAAAACCTCATTGGGGCGTTTTATCAGCCGCGCCTGGTGTGGATTGATCCAACGCTATTGCAGACTCTGCCCCAGCGGGAGTTTACCTCAGCCCTAGCGGAAGTGATCAAATATGGCGTGATTCAGGCTGCCGACCTATTTGAGTTTTTGGAAGATCGACCCCAACTGAGCCGCTATACCGACTTTACTCCCGCAGACTTGCACTACCTGCTGCGCCGCTGTGCCGAGTGCAAAGCCTGGGTGGTGCAGCAGGACGAGAAAGAAGCGGGCCTGCGGGCCATCCTCAACTACGGCCACACCCTCGGCCATGCCCTAGAAGCTGCCACCCACTACCGCCGCTACCTGCACGGAGAAGCCGTCGCCATCGGCATGGTAGCTGCCGGGGAGATCGCCCGCCGCCTGGGTTGGTGGAGCGCCGCTGAAGCCGAACGGCAACGACACCTGATCGAAAAAGCAGGATTGCCCAGCCGATGGCCCGCCGGGATCCCTTGGGAGGCAGTGCTGCAGGCAATGCAGGCCGACAAGAAGGTGAAACAGGGGCGGATTCGCTTCGTTCTGCCCCGCCGCATCGGCCAGGCCGAGCTGACCGATCAAGTCGAGCTGGCAGAGGTGCAGGCTGCTTTGGCCTCGATTACAGCCACCTCTGGAACCCTAGAATTAGGAAAACCTAAGGACAAGAAAGCATGGCACGGCAACAACGGGTAGCCATCTTGGGAGCAACAGGAGCAGTAGGGACGGAGCTGCTGACGCTATTGGAAGAGCGCCACTTTCCTGTAGCCGACCTCAAGCTTTTGGCCTCGCCCCGTTCAGCGGGCACTTATTTGACCTTCAAGGGGGAGCGGATCCCGGTTGAGCCGGTTTCAGAAGCGGCCTTCCGGGGCCTGGATCTGGTGCTGGCCTCTGCCGGAGCAAGTGTTTCCAAAGCCTGGGCCAAAACCATTGTGGATGCGGGGGCGGTGATGGTGGACAACTCCAGCGCCTTTCGCCTGGATCCCAATGTTCCGCTGGTGGTGCCGGAGGTCAACCCCCAGGAAGCCTTCCGTCACCAAGGGATCATTGCCAATCCCAACTGCACCACCATCCTAATGTGCGTGGCCATCTACCCCCTGCATCGCCACATCCCCCTGCGCCGCGTGGTGGCCGCTACCTATCAATCGGCCAGTGGGGCTGGGGCCAGAGCCATGCAGGAACTTCAAGAACAAACCCGCGCCTACCTGCAAGGGCAGCCGTTGCAGCCCCAGGTGTTCCCTTACCCCATTGCCTTCAACCTCTTCCTCCACAACAGCCCCCTGCAAGAGAACGGCTACTGCCAGGAAGAGATGAAAATGGTCAACGAATCCCGCAAGATTATGGGATCCCCCAACCTGCGGCTGACAGCTACCTGTGTGCGGGTGCCGGTGCTGCGTACCCACGCCGAGGCCCTCAATCTAGAGTTTGAACAGCCCTTCCCTGTGGAAAAAGCCCGGCAAATCCTGGCCCAGGCCCCTGGGGTGGTGCTCATTGAAGATTGGCAGCAGAACCGCTTTCCCATGCCCATCGACGTGGCCGGCAAGGACGCGGTGGCGGTGGGCCGCATCCGCCAGGACATCTCCGAGCCCAAGGCCCTGGAGCTGTGGCTGTGCGGGGATCAAATCCGCAAAGGTGCGGCCCTCAACGCCGTTCAAATTGCCGAGCTGCTTTTGAAGGACTAATTCACCACAACCGTCCAGGTTACCGGGTAACCGTCCAGGTTACCGGCCCCGCTGTAACAGGGGCAGCCTCAGCGCTGGTCAACGTCACCGAGGAGTTGGGGTAGGTGTAGGCGCCGGGTTGGCCCAGAGGTGCCGTTTGGACAAAGATGGTCACTACGCAAGTTTGTCCTGGGGCTACTGGTCCTCCGGTGAATTGAATGGTGTTCCCACCCACCATGGTCATGAGGTTAGCTCCACCACAGGAAGGAGTAAAAGGAGGAGGAGGTGGTGGTGGAGCAGGCGCTACGGTTAAAGGCGGCACTACCGGCAAGGTGTGGTTAAAGGCCAAGCCCGTCAATGGAATGGCTGCGGTGTTGGTGATGGTAAACGTCAGAGTTCCATTCCCGATATAGGGAGGTGGGATTGGGCCAAGCGGGTTGGGAGAAAAGGCCATGGTAAAGGTGGGAGCTGGCACCGTTACCGTTAGGTTGATAGCAGCAGCGGTGGCATTAGGCGCTTGGTTGCTGCTCAGGGTTACCGCGGGGCTGGTCAGGGATCCCGCTGTCGTGGCTGTAACCTGAAGATCCAGGCTGATGGTGCAGCTAGCGTTGGCTGCCAATGAGCCGTTGACCAGCAAGATGGAAGTTGCTCCTGGTGCAGCTGCCAGCGTCCCGCCACAGCCGTTGTTGAGGTTGTTGGGAGTGGCAACGATCAAGCCGGCAGGCAGGGGATCGGAAAAGGCTAGACCCGTCAGCGGCAGAGCGGCTGTGTTGGTGATCGTGTAGGTCAGAGTTGTTTTGGCAGTAGGGCCGGCAGCTACCGAGGTGGGGCTAAATGCCTTGGTAAAAGTCGGGGCACCCGGCGTGGGTGTCGGAGTCGGCGTAGGCGTTGGAGTCGGCGTAGGCGTTGGAGTTGGAGTCGGTGTAGGTGTAGGCACTGTCGTCCCACCGCTTCCGCCTCCACCGCAGCCGGTCAGCCCCAGACAGGCCGCTCCTAGACTCAAGGCCACAAGAGTTGTAACTGCTTTTTTCTTCATCGCTCTCTCACTCCTCATCACTATCGGACTTGACTTTAGTTTTTATCGACCTGTCTTGCTGCAGTGTACTCCAGTCCAATTGCTGTTCAGGACGCTTCTGCGCCGAGGCAATTTACAATTATTGTAATAATATTGTAATAAACCTTGGCTTAGCTGGCAAACTCCAACTAGGGAATAGCTCCTTCAGAATTGCTCTTAGGTACCTTGCTTGTAAGCACAAAATCTGGCAACAGAAGCTAATTTTTAGAACCTCGCGTATGCCGCTTGGGCCAGCAATGTTCACACAACGTTGGAAAGGGAGGAGAATTGAAAAGCATTCGGCCTTTGTGGAGATTGGCTTGTGCATCCAATTGGGATGGGATCCCTGGCCAGCTTGATCGCCGGGTTGGCAACCGGGTTAGGGGCCTTGCCCGCTCTGTTTCTCCCCTCGCTCTCGGAAAGGGTACAAGGGATCCTGCTGGGATTTGGGGGTGGGGTGATGTTGGCGGCCACCTCTTTTTCGCTGGTGGTGCCGGGCACCGAGGCAGCCATAGCGCTGGGGTATTCCCCATTTGGGGCGGCGGTGGTGATGGCGGCGGGCCTGCTGCTAGGGGCAATCTTCCTGGAGAGTGCCCACCGCTTTTTTCCCCACGAGCACTTTTTCAAAGGGGTGGAAGGGGAGAACCGCGCCCATTTAAAGCGGATTTGGCTGTTCATCATTGCCATCGCCCTGCACAATTTCCCGGAAGGACTGGCGGTGGGAGTGGGTTTCGCTACCGGCCAAGTCGGCGATGGGTTGGCGCTGGCGCTGGGGATCGGCTTGCAGAACATGCCAGAAGGGCTGGTGGTGGCTTTGTCACTGGTGGGCCAGGGGTACTCGCGGCTGTTCGCTTTTGGCATCGCCCTGCTGACCGGACTGGTGGAGCCCATCGGCGGGATCCTGGGAGCAACGGTGGTCTCTCTGGCGCAGCCCCTACTACCCTGGGGCATGGCTTTTGCGGCGGGGGCGATGTTGTTTGTCATTTCCGATGAGATCATCCCTGAGTCGCACCGGCAGGGGTTGGAGCGGGAGGGCACCTTTGGGGTCATCAGTGGGTTTGTGGTGATGATGTTGCTGGATATCACCTTGGGCTAGCAAGGGATCCCGTCGCGAAGTGGAACGGAGTTTTATTTTTTTATGTTGAGTAACGAACCCTTTTTGTGGCGAGGAGCAGGGGAACACGCCTGTCTGCTGCTACATGGATTGGGGGGCGGTGTTTACGAGTTGCAATGGCTGGCAGAGCGGCTGTTGGCGGCTGGCCTGACGGTGCAGGGATTTAACTATCCCGGCCATGACAGTGCTCCGCATCGCTTACACGACCGCCGGTCTGCCCACATGCCCCCTTCCCGCTGGACGGAGTGGTACGGGCGGGCTTTGGAGCATTATCTGGCTTTGCAGCAGGAGTATCCCCGCGTTTCCTTGGTGGGCTTTTCCACCGGCTGTCTGCTGGCTTTGCACCTGGCTTTTGCCCATCCCATCCATAAATTGGTGCTGCTGGCGCCATTTTTCGCCATTCGCCACCGCTGGTACTATCTTTTTCGCCCTGAGCAGTACCTGAACAGCCTGGGTTGGCTATTGAAGGAGGTGCCCCGCCTCAGCTTGCCGATTCGGGATGGGGACGCTCGAGCCTTGGCAGAAAGAACGGCCTATTTCCGCAGCTTTAATCTGTCGGCGGTGCGCAGCGCTCTGGAGCTGATCGAGCGGGTCAAGGGAGAGGTGGCCGGCATCCGGGTTCCCACTCTGATCCTGCAATCTCGCCAAGATACAGTAGTGGATCCTGAACAGGCAGCGTGGCTCTATCAAGAGCTGGGATCCGAGGAGAAGATCTTGCATTGGCTGGAGCACTCCGACCACATCCTCACTTTGGACTGCGAGCGGGAAACGGTGTTTGCCCAGGTTTGCGCCTTTCTCAAACGGGATCCTTCTGCGCCCGGATCAGCGTAACCCCTTGCCAAGCACCGCGGGCATCGTAGTCCCGGATCAAACGCAAGAGACAATGGCAGTCTTCCGGCTGCGGAAACCAGCTCAGGCTCACCGAAAAGCTGCGATCCCGCTGGGCAGTGGGGATGGGCAAGGGATCCGGCCCGCCAATCCACAGCCCTCCCGGCAAGGGATCCCAGTTGCTCAACCACTCTGCCCCCGAGCAGTCCACCTCGGTTTCGGCAAACCGGCCCTCGGCAACCGCAAAGCTCTGGGCGATCCCCCGCCATCTCCCCTGGAGGCAGGCTCTCAGTCGCTCTTTGCTCAGGGGTGCACAGTCTGCAACGGGATCCAAAGCTTGGCCGCGCCGCTCCAGGATCGCGGTTACCTCTACCAGACGACCTTGGGCATCCCACTGTTGCACCAGCCGCGCCTTGCGATCCCCCCAGAGAAAGCCCTGCTCGACGGCAAAATCACTAAACGGCGTCAGCTGCAGCCGCCCATTGGAAAAAGATCCATCGGGGAAAAAGCGCAATCCCGGCGAGAAATCCTGGTAGACCCAGCTCTGGGAGCTTTCGGGAGTGGGGGATCCCTGTAGGGGGTAGTAGGCGTTGGTTTGGCGGATCGCGCTCCCTGCCGCCGGACTTCCTGAAGAAGAGGATGGAGCCAAGGCCTCAAAGGTGATGAGGCTGCGCTTTTGGCCCCCCAGCTCCCAGCCGCCGGCGGTGGGTCGATAGTTGGAGAAGAGGCCGTGCCACACTCCCAGGTGGAGAGCCAGACATTGTTTTTGGGTTTTCATAAAGCAATGTGAAGCTAAGATTGTGAGGACGTAACGCTGGAGAGCAAGACCTATGGGGAAGAAGCTCCGAGGTGGCATTTTACTGATTTTGGGGTTTATGCTGTCTCCCCTTTCCTGGTGGAATGACTTGTTTTTCAACCTGCCGATTGCCTATGGGTTGGGCTACCTGTGTAGCCTGTGGCAGCCACAGTGGTTTTTGGGCGGAACCCTCGTGGGGTACTGGCTCTCCAACTTGATAGGCATTCTCATGATGCAGTTTGGCGCTACGGATGTCGTCGAGAAAGGCGAGAAACCCCGCAATATGAAACGCGATCTCTTGATTGGGCTGGCTTCTTCTACCGCCTATACTTCGGCAATTGTTGGGCTGCTTCAGTTTCACCTCGTCGATATCAGCGCCATCTTCCCCATTTCTTAACCCTATGCCGCTGGCAATTTTCTGGGCAACTTTAGTCGAAGGGATCCTCGCTTTTGTTGCCACCCATATCGACGACTTTTTCTTGCTGGTTCTGTTGTTTGCCCAGGCGCAGCTGCAACCCCTGTGGAAGGGCTGGCACATTTGGCTGGGGGGCTACTTGGGCTTGGCAGGGTTGATCCTGCTCAGCTCTCTGGGATACCTGGGGGGCCTGCTGTTGCCGCCACCTGCGATTGGGCTGCTGGGGGTGATCCCGATTGCGGTAGGCGGTTGGAAATTGTGGCAACCTGAACCTGAAGAAACCTTGGAAAAAGAGTTGGAAGAGTTGCGAGAGCGCCCAACCCAAAAGGCTTGGCCGATCCTTTTGCCCTCGCCAGTTCTGATGTCCATGCTCTTCACCTTTGCCAACGGCGGAGATAATGTCAGCCTGTACGTTCCTTTGTTTGCCGGCAGCACCCCTCTCCAGTTGGCCCTTTTTTCCACGATCTTTTTTCTGATGAAGGGATTGTGGTTTGCAATGGCTCAAAAACTGACGATGCAGCCTGCAGTGGCGAAGGTTTTAACGGAACGGACAGAACACTGGGTGCCCTGGATTCTGGTGGGTTTGGGGGTGTGGATCCTGTTCAAAAATGAGACTTGGAGATGGCTTTTGTCTTAGACTCTGGCCGGGATTTGTTCGTGATAGCGGGACGGGATTCTTTCGAGTTCTAGTCGTTGTGTCGGTCTAGAGAGGGATCCCAGTCCAGATCTTCGTGGCGGTGCTCCCGTTCCCAGCGATGCACCCAGTCCCAAATGCGATAGTGCTGCTCGGCGGTGAGTTGCTTGGGATCCTGGGCCAAAGCGGCAGCCTCTTCCGGGGTGAGCAAAGCAGCCAAGCTGCCGATCTCCACCAAATAGCGGCGTTCTTCCGCAGTGGTGTGGGACTGATTGAGCCGTCGAATTAAACGACGTAAAGTGGCTACATCTTGACTCATAAGCCGATAGGCGAACATCTACAAAAGGCGGTAAGAACAGTTTAAGAGCAGAATCATCAAAATCACCAAAAGAAAACAGTCCAAATTGTCTGCCCAATGCTCCTCTAATCCTCAAAGGATCCCAGAATGCGCACTTCCGGCTCCAAAAGCACCGACCATTGTTGATAGACCTTTTCCTGGGCCAAGCGAATCAAGCGGTAAATGTCCTTGGCACTCGCCTGATGGCAATTGAGGATGAAGTTGGCATGGCGCTCTGAAATTTGGGCCCCACCGATGCGGTACCCCTTCAAGCCGACCTGCTCGATTAGCCAGCCGGCAGGGTGAGATTCGGGGTTGCGAAAGACGCTGCCACAACTGGGCAAATGATAGGGCTGAGAGCTTAGGCGTTGGTTGAGGTAGCGCTGGGTTTCCCACTGCACCTGGGACGGATCCCTGCTTGGGATCAACTGCAGCGTCGCTCCTGTCACCGTCCAGGGTGAGTCTTGCAGGCGAGAGCGGCGATAGCCAAATTGCAGATCGGCAGGTTCTAGGCGGTAGGGCTCCTGCTCCTCATCCAAAATCTGTACTTCCGCCAGCACATCTGCCATGGCCCAAGCGTGGGCACCGGCATTCATCACCACGGCTCCCCCTAGCGTGCCCGGGATCCCGATGGCCCACTCCAAACCGCTCCAGCCTTGCTTGGCGGCTGCCCGCGCCAGATTGACCAAAGGCTCTCCGGCAGCGGCCCACATTCTCCCCCCCGCCAACAGTTGCATCCCGCGCAGACGGCGGGTACCGATCACCAGCCCCTTCAACCCGGCATCGCTGATGAGCAGATTGCTGCCTGCCCCTAACAGCGTCGTGGGGATCCCTTCTGCTCGCGCCCAAGCCAAACACTGCTGCAGCTCCAGATGGCTACGGGGCTCACAATACCACTCCGCTTTGCCGCCCACGCGAAAGGTGGTCAGAGGAGCCAACGGGATCCCCGATTGAATTCGTCCAGATAGCAGAGCCGCCGGCCCGCGGGGGAGAAGCCTGTCTTCAGCGGTAAGACTTGCCGCCTCAGACTCACAGGAACCGTCCCGCTGAGGCACCACCGGAGCCGTCGTCATGATTCAATACCTCAGAAGCAGCTATCTTTTCAGCTGAAGTTTGGATTTTTGGCTTGCCCAGGCTGTTCCCTCACCTGAGCCGCATATGCCCGCATCGTAGCGATTATCTGCTGATTTAGGTCCCCTGCGCCCAAAAAAACGGCGAGATCTCCAGGCTGCAGGACGGACGGCAACACCTCCGGCAATTGCGGCAAAGACGACACATAGCGCACATGGGGGTGGTGCTCCGCCACCGCCACGGCCAAGCGCAAGCTGTCGGAACCCTCAGGCGCCGGCTCTCCTGCCCCATACGTGGGCACGATCACCACCACGTCCGCCTCCCCAAAGCAGCGGGCAAAATCCTGGAACAAGGCAGCCAAACGGCTGTGGCGATGAGGCTGAAACACGGCCACCACCCGCCGCTGCTGTAGCCGTGCTGCCTGCAGGGTGGCCCGAATCTCGCTGGGATGGTGGGCATAGTCGTCGATAAAGGTGACTCCACCCACTTCCCCCTTGTGCTCAAAGCGGCGATGCGCCCCCCGAAATTGCGCCAAAGCTGAGGCAATCACCGCAAACTCCAAGCCCAACTGTCGCCCCACGGCAACCGCCGCCAGGGCATTGCTGAGGTTGTGGGATCCCAGCACCTGTAGGCGAAGCTGTCCGAGGAGGGATCCCCTTTCCCAAATCTCGGCGCAGGTGAAACTGGCAGTGTAGAGGATTTGGCGAGCTTGGTACTGGGCTTGGGGATGACCGGTCAGGCTGTAGCCCACATCCACCCTCAGGTGAGCCGCCACGTTGGGACAGTCCAGGCAGGCCACCAGCGTTTGGCTCTGCTGCCCATACTGTTGAAAAGCCCGGATCACCTGCCCCAAATCGGCGTAGTGATCGGGGTGATCCAGCTCAATGTTGGTGATCACCCCAATCTTGGGATAGAGCCGCACCAGGGATCCATCCGACTCATCCACCTCGGCCACCCAATACTCCCCCTTGCCCAGACGGGCATTGCCATCCCAGGCATCCACTTCCCCGCCGATAATCAAGGTGGGATCCCAGCCCGCCGAGAGCAATACATAGCCGATCATGCTGCTGGTGGTGGTTTTGCCGTGAGTGCCGGCCACCCCAATGCCAGAGCGATGGTTAAACAGAGCCGCCAACAAGTCCGCCCGGTGCCAAACCGTCAATCCTTTGCCCAGGGCAGCAGCCAATTCTGGATTGGTGGGGCGAATGGCGCTGGAATAGACCACCTGCGGATCCCCGACCAACCCCTCCAAGCTGTGGCCCTGAAAGAAGCGCACCCCCAAAGCTTCCAGGCGGCGGGTACGGCCATTGGCGACAATGTCGGATCCGGAAACGCGAAACCCTTGTTTAGCCAGGATATAGGCCAGGGCCGACATCCCCACTCCACCAATGCCCACAAAGTGATAGGTGGAAAGCAAGGGATCTAGGGGATCCAAATGCAGGGGCGGAGGCTGAGACGGAAACGGCAACGGCGGGATGGGATCCCTTCCTCCAAGTGTCTCCACCATCGCAACTCCACCCCACTCCTAAAACCGCCACACTCCAAAAAAAGGACTGCGTTCTGCTGACTACAAACAGGTTCGAACAGGCCACATCATATCAGGAATCCCCAGAGCTAGGTAGGCTGCGCCCCACCGGTTGCTGTGATCTGCCGGCACCTTGGGGAACCCACAGGGGGTGAAAATACGGTGAGCACAAGCAACACAGAATACAGCTGGACATTTTCATCCCAAAAACTTTACACTTATTTAAGAAAAAGAGGCGGCGTTTGTCGTCTGCAAAGCCACAGCGGGTAAAAGGCCATGAACCCACGAGCGCTTTGGTCGCTGGCAGGAGTCGGGCTGCTTGGTTGTGCCGGTCTGGCATGGCTGGGATTGAGCCAACAGGGAGCCACACAGTCGGTATCGGGAAGTGCAGAGGCAACGGTGGAAACGCGGCTGCCTCCGCAAGTTGGTGCTTTGGGTCGCCTGGAGCCGGAGGGGGAAGTGCTGCGCATTGCCGGTTCCCCCGGAGAACGGCTGGGAGAGCTGCTGGTGGCCGAGGGAGATCGCGTGGTGGCAGGCCAAGTGCTGGCCCGCTTGGAAAGCTACGCCGAGCGGTTGGCGGAGCGAGAGTACGCTGCCGCCCAACTTCAAGAGGCCCGCGCCCGGTTTCAGGCCGAGACCCGTTTCAGTCAGGCCCAAATCCAAGAGGCACGCACCCGCCTCAGCCGTCTGGACGAGCCGCAACAGATGCAAATCCGCTCCCAGGAAGCGGTGGTGGAACGTATCCGGGCAGAACTGGCCGATGCCGAGGCCAATCTGGCCCGCTTTCAGGAGCTCTGGCAGGAAGGAGCAATCTCGCAACAAGAGCTGGATCAACGCCGGCTGCTGGTGCGGCAACGACAGGAGGACTTGCGGGCTGCCGAAGCCACCCTGAGCCAACTGCGCCTGGCCCGTGAGCGGGATCTGCTCAATGCCCAAGCCCAAGTCCAAGCTGCCGAGGCGGGACTGAGTCTGGCCCAAGCCCAAGTCCAACTGGGATCCCTGGCCCGCAATCTGGAACTGGCAGAAGCTCGCCTAGAGCGCACCCTCATCCGCGCTCCCCGTGCTGGACAAGTGCTCAAGATCCACACCCGCCCTGGAGAGGTCATCCCCGCCGGCGAGGGCATTCTCGAGCTGGGCAACACTGACCAAATGATGGTGGTGGCCGAGGTCTACGAAACAGACATCTTGCGGGTTCGGCCAGGCCAGCAGGCCACCATTAGCAACCGCGCTCTGCCAGAAACCACCCTACAGGGCCGAGTGGAGCGGGTGGGCCTGCAGATTGGCAAGAAAGATGTGCTCAACACCGACCCAGCTGCCGATGTGGATGCCCGTGTGGTGGAAGTGTATATCCGCCTGGATCCGGAGAGCAGCGCCCGCGTGGCTGGCCTGACCAACCTGCAGGTGAATGTGGCCATCGATGTCGAGGGGTAGGCTCAGCCCATGTACAGCCTGTTCAGTGTGGCTTTTATCGCGCGCCGGATCCCGTTGGCCTGGCTGCAGTTGACGCGGGAGAAGATCCGCCTGCTGGTGGCCCTGGCGGGCATTGCCTTTGCTTGCATCTTAATGTTCATGCAGTTGGGCTTCCAAGACAGCCTGCTGGAAAGTGCCATCCGCTTCCACGTGGCCCTGAAGGGAGAGATCTTCCTGGTCAGCCCTCAGTCCAACGCCCTGATTGCCATGAACACCTTCTCCCAGCGGCGACTCTATCAGGCTTTGGGCTTTGAGGGGGTGCGGGCCATCTCGCCTGTCTATGTGGGCTTTGCCCTCTGGAAAAACCCAGAGACCCGCCGTACCCGCAGCATTTTTGTGGTAGGAGTGGATCCCTCGGCTGATCTGTTGGACTTGCCGGAACTGACGCCGGACAAGCTGGAAGAGATCAAAAAGGCGGACGTGGTGCTTTTTGACCGCCGTTCCCGCAGCGAGTTTGGCCCCATCCCAGAGTGGTTTGAGTCCGGGCGAGAGGTGGTTACTGAGGTGGGAAACCGCCGCGTCCAGGTGGGGGGCCTGTTTGAGATGGGGGCCACCTTTGGAGCCGACGGCACCATTCTCACCAGCGACCTCAATTTCCTGCGCATTTTTCCGCAGCGGGGGCGTGGCCTGGTGGATATCGGCGTGGTGCAGCTTCAGCCGGGGGTGGATCCGGATCCCTTGGTGCGGCAGATGCGAGCTTTGCTGCCGGAAGATGTGCGGGTGCTCTCACGGGCAGAGTTTATCGACATGGAGCAAACCTACTGGGAAGAGGGCACAGCCATTGGCTTTATTTTCGGCCTGGGGGTGGGCATGGGCTTCATTGTCGGCATTGTGATTGTCTATCAAATTCTCTACACCGATGTGTCGGATCACCTGGCGGAATATGCCACTCTCAAAGCCATGGGCTATACCGATACCTACCTGCTGGGGGTGGTATTTCAGGAGGCGCTCCTGCTGGCCGGATTGGGGTACATTCCTGCCTTTGCCCTGTCGGTTTTGCTCTACGATTTGACGGCCAATGCCACGTTGCTGCCTATTGCCATGACCTTCAACCGGGCAGTGCTGGTGCTGGGGCTGGCGGTGAGCATGTGTTTCATCTCAGGAGCGATTGCCGTGCGACGGCTGCGGGCAGCCGATCCTGCCGACATTTTCTAGAGTTTTGGCTGTGGGCAGGGCGCCGGGGCGTTGGTAAGTCAATAGTCTGCCAAAGGGGATCGGATGGATGGTGAAGGGTTTGAGCTAGGCTGTCTAAAAACTTCTGGGATCCTCATCAACGCTCTCCGGCCAAAGGTTTCTAAATGGTCTCATCTCAACGCTCCAAATGACGGCCTAAGTGGTCAATGAGTTGTCAACGCAAAGTTTTGAGATTTTGAGTTTCCTATGCTGACTCCTCTTCTCGATCAAGCTGCCCTTGCTTCTGCCCAGAATGCCGTTGAGCCAGTGGTGAAAGCCGAAGGTGTAAACCACTATTTCGGCGAGGGATCCCTGCGCAAGCAGATTCTCTTCGACATTAGCTTTGCCCTGCAGCCAGGGGAGATCGTGCTGCTGACTGGCCCTTCCGGCTCCGGCAAAACCACCCTGCTGACGCTGCTGGGGGCCTTGCGCTCGGTGCAGGAGGGCAGCTTGCGGGTGTTGGGACAGGAGCTGCGGGGAGCTCAGCCCAGTACTCTCATTCAAATCCGCCGCCAGGTCGGGTACATTTTCCAGGCCCATAACCTGCTGCGATCCCTGACGGCAGCCCAAAACGTGCGCATGGCCCTGGAGCTGCACAACGGCCTCTCTCCTCAGGAAGCCCAGCAGCGAGCGGAAGCAATGCTGGCGGCGGTGGGCCTGGGGGATCGCGTCCACTACTACCCGGAACAGCTTTCCGGCGGACAAAAGCAGCGGGTGGCCATTGCCCGCGCCTTGGTTAGCCATCCCAAGCTGGTGCTGGCGGACGAGCCCACGGCAGCCCTAGATAGTAAGTCGGGCCGCGAGGTGGTGACCCTGATGGAGAAGTTGGCGCGGGAGCAGGGTTGCACCATCCTGATGGTGACCCACGACAACCGCATCCTGGACATTGCAGATCGGGTGCTGCACATGGAGGATGGCCGGCTGGAGAGCCAAGGGGTTGCCTAACTTTGCCCAGCACAGGCGTGGCAGCGGTACCAGTCGATGGTGCGCTGCAGCCCTTCCCGCAAGCCGACTTTGGCCACAAAACCCATCCTCTCTCGGGCCTTGGAGACATCCAGACAGCGGCGGGGTTGGCCATTGGGCTTGTCCGTTTGCCAGCGGATCTCTCCCCGGAACTCCATCAGCTCGCAGATGAGGGCAATCAGATCCCGGATGGAGATCTCTTCACCGGTGCCCAGGTTCAAGGGATCCGCCCCGTCGTAAAGCTGGGTGGCCATGACAATGCCGCGGGCCGCATCTTCAGCGTAGAAAAACTCGCGGGTGGGGCTGCCATCCCCCCACACTTCGACGTAGTTTTGGCCCCGTTGCTGCGCTTCGTGCACTTTGCGGATCAAGGCTGGGATGACGTGGGAGCTTTCGGGGTCGAAGTTGTCCATGGGGCCGTAGAGGTTCACCGGCAGGAGGTAGATGCCGTTGAAGCCGTACTGCTGCCGGTAGGCCTGCAGCTGCACCAGCAGGGCTTTCTTGGCGATGCCGTAGGGGGCGTTGGTCTCCTCTGGGTAGCCGTTCCAGAGATCCTCTTCCTTGAAGGGAACGGGGGTGAACTTGGGATAGGCGCAGATGGTGCCCACGCAGACAAACTTCTCCACCCCGGCCAGGTAGGCGGCGTGGATGAGCTGGGATCCCATGATGAGGTTGTCGTAGAAGAGTTCTGCCGGCTTGGCTTGGTTGAGGCCGATGCCACCCACGTGGGCGGCCAAATGGATGACGATATCTTGCCCTTGCACCACCTCTTGGCAGACTTCCCAACGGCGCAGATCCTGGGTGCGGGAGCGCGGGATGCGCACCTGCTCCGGCTTTACCCCCAGCACCTGCAACTGTTGCAGCACATGTTTGCCCAAAAAGCCGCTGCCCCCTGTGAGCAAAATGCGCTTCTGGCTGAGATCGACGGAGCTGGGCAAGCTGTTGGGCATAGATCCGACGCAGAGAACTTCCGGCTTTCATTATGCTGCAGACGGGATAGCCGTATTCCAGACTTGTTGGCGATGGTCATCGAGAATAGGCAAGGCATCAACTCCAAACCTGGGCAAACCGCGCCGGCGACAGAGCAGGGATCCATTCATCCGCTTGTCCATAGGCTTGTTGGGCGAAGCGACGGGCCAAAGCGGGCAGGATGGGCAGGGGATTGCTGAAGCCGGAAAACAGTTGTAAGCCTTCCCAGCCGGGCAGGGATCCCACCAGAGGCTGGTGATCAGCGCTGAAGGCCACCAAGCAGTGATACCACCGTCCAGGCAGGTGGGCCAACTTGGGCAGGTAGCGACCGGCTTGTGCCCGGATCTGGGCTTCGCTGGCGGCTGCATCCACCTCGGCATGGGGATCCGTCAATACCCGGCTGATCTGGCCCATGCGAATGCTGCCATCTACAAATTGCAGGATCCCGGCATCCAGAATCGGCGGGCAAAGCTCGTGCCCTGGCTCGTCCCAAAGGGGATCCCGATCGGGATGGGCGGCTTGTCGTTCCAGTTCCAAGCGTTGCACGGGCACGCTCATCACCAACGCTTTCAATTGCAAATCCGAGGGCTCCAGCTCCAGGGATTCGGCATGGGTGTAGTAGATGGGCACCCGGATTCCCGCTTGGCGCAACAGAGCCCGTGTCCAGCCGCCGGCGCACACCACCACCTGGCCTGCTCCGTAGCAGTCGGCTCCGGACTCTACGCCCGTGATGCGCGCTCCCTGCCGCCGCAGGGCCGTTGCTGTTGCGATCAAGAGGGATCCCCCCAATCGTTGAAAGGCTTTTTGAAAGGCCAGCGCCGTCAACAAGGGGTTGATGTGGCCATGCCGAGCCCAGAGGACTACTTCCAGAGCGGCCGGATCCAGCAGCGGCTCCAGCTCGCAGGCTGCCGCCACCGAAATCCGCCGGGGTGGGATGCGACAGTCGGCCAGATCCGCCTCAACGGCCTCTGCATCGTAGCCGGGGGCAATGGGCATGAGCAGATCCAGCTCGCGAAATTGAATATCTGCCTCCAGCTCTTCTGACAGGGTGCGGTAGCGTTGGATCCCTTCTTCCCCCAGAGCTTTGAGCAGCGGCGTTTTGCCCGCCCAATGGGCCAAGCCCCCGTAGCTGTAGCGGGTTGCTCCGTTCAGCACTCCATCTTTCTCCATCAGCAGAACGGATCCCCCCTGGCGGGCCAGTTCATAGCTTAGGGCTGCCCCGGTAATCCCACCGCCGATCAGAATCCAGTCGTAGTTGGCCATCACTTCCCTCTTTGCCCTGAACCTCATCTTGCGGCAAAGAGGCTCAGCTAGAAATCGCAGGAGCCCCGCACTGTACCCGTAGGGTCAGTGTCGGGAGGAATGCGGAAGTTACGATAGAACCATGACCCAAGTCCTGA
>NZ_JBSSAH010000055.1:0-17632 GCF_054058415.1 Thermostichus sp. MS-CIW-38
GAGAGAGTGGGATTCGGTCGCGCCAGCGGGCCGGATGGCCTTACCCACGGTGAGTTGCTCTCACAAACAAGTTCCAGCGGAGAGAGTGGGATTCGAACCCACGGTGAGTTGCCCCACACAGCATTTCCAGTGCTGCGCCTTCGACCACTCGGCCATCTCTCCAGATTGAGAATAGGGGCGACTTTCCAGAGAGCTAAAAAGTCAGCTTTGTGATCCTAGCAGAGGATGGAAGCTATTAACGGGATCCTTTGGGCTCCCCAGGCCGAAACATTTGCAGCAGCACTTCCCAGCGGGAGCACCGCCAGTAATCAACATGGGATCCGATCAACCCCGTCTCATTGATCTGCATCTCTGTCCAGCCGGGGATGCACAGGCGGGGACGCCAAGGCAAAGCCAAAGAACCGCTTAGGATCCACTCGGTGCGGATCTGGTTGCCGGTTTGCCGAATATCCTGCAGATCGAGACGGATATCCTGTAGCCAACGACCTATCCCCTCGATCATGCGGCGATAGCGATCCAAGCCGCGAAACTCGTTGAGGGGATCCCGGAAGTAAACCTGGGGATCGTAAATCGAATAAGTTTGATTTTTGGGAAAGCGAGCATAATCTGCCCGCAAGATGGTCACCAGATCAGGCGGGGCTTGGGAAGGAAGGCTCATGTCTTGGCCACGACAGAAAGAGACACCGTTTCCCCAGGGGCGGGGCAACACAACTGGATGGATTGGGACGTGGCGGCATTCAAGGCTGCCAGCTTTTCTCGAAACTCCTGCAGGCTGCCCAAGGGGCGGATCTGGGCGGCAAACCACCCGTGGTAGTCCACCTCTCCCATCGCCGTAGGGATCACCTGCTGGGGGCGTAGGGCTGCCACCACCTCCAGGGCCCGCTCTGGCCCCATGATCACCTCTCCCAAGAGGGGAAAGATCTGCCCCACCACCGGAATCAGTAGGGTATGGATGGAGCCAAACTCCTGCTGCAGCCGCGGGCGGACATCCGGCTGGGACAGATGAGGCTCGTAGTAAAGCCGTGTCTGAGAGGACACCTCTTCCAGCAGATAGCCCAGCTCACGGACAGGCCCTAGGGGCGCACCGGGAATGGCTGTGACCCGCAGATCCCCCCACTGAGCGGACTGCCAGGGATCCAGAGCCTGAACCGTTGCAAATCCCAGACTCTTCACGACTCTGGCTGCAGCCGGCGAAGCCAAAACGGGGATCCGCTTATCCAGGCGCTGCAACGTTGGTGGGTGGCAGTGATCCGGCTGGGCTTGGCTGAGGAGGATCCCGTCGATTTTGGGCAAGGTCTCCGGCGTAAAAGGGAGCGGCTGGCGGTGCTCCAGGCGGATGAACCAGGGGATCCCCAGAAACACCAGGGGATCCACCAGCCACGGATCCAATAGGAAGGTTTGCTCCCGGGTGTGGATGAGCCAACTGTTGAGGTCGATGCGGGTCAGTTTCATGAGTTGAAAGTAAGGTTATTGGCCGGTAATGGAGAGATCGGCAACCCAGATGCGGGGACACAGCCCACCCGGTGTGACTTGCGGCTCGGGCTCGACGTAGAAAATCGACTTCAACAACTCCAGAAAGTCTCCGGCCACTGTGGCGGCTTCGATGCTGATGCGCTCTCCTTGGCGCACCCACCACCCCTGAAACGGCAGCGAGAAGGATCCCTGTAGGGGCTTAACGCCGGCATGAAGCGCTTGCAGCTCATCGATCCAAACCACATTTTCAGCCGTAGCCAAGTCATAGGTGCTCTCCGGCGGTGCCCCGGCAAATACATGGTAGTAGTGGGCGGCAACTGTGACCTTGGCGCCGATATTGGCGTGGCCTGTGGGCTGGGCTCCTAGGCGCTTGGCTGTACCGGCGCTGTGCAAAAAGTGGGTCAAGACTCCATTGGTGATGAGGGGGACGCGGCGAGTGGGGGTGCCTTCGCCATCAAAGCTGATCGCTCCCACATTGGTCGGGTGTAGGGCATCGTCACACACCGACAGAAGAGGCGAGGCAATGGTCTTGCCCAGGGATTCTGGGGTGGACAGGCTTTGGTTGTCCAAAATGTTTTGGGCATTGAACACATTGGAGAAGGCGCTCAACAAACTCAAAAAGGCTTCTCCGGAAAAGACCACTGTGTATTTTCCAGAGGGGATCCGCTCGTACTCCAGATGGCTAATCAGTTTCTCAGCAGCTTCCTGCACACAACCCTGGATATCCAACTCATCCAGGCTGCGAGCCACTCGCATGGCTCCGGCGCTGCGGGGTTTGCGTCCTTCTTGCTCTGCCTTGCTGTAGAGAAAAACCGAAGCGAGGGTATGCTCCTCTTGTCGTAGGGCTTGGTGGCTATTGAGGTAGAAGCGGTTGATCTGCCGCTGCGCTAGGCCGTTGTAGGGCACCCCCTGAATGGCGGGATGGGATCCCAGGAGTGCCTTTTCGGCAGCCACCAACTGTTCCAACAAGTCGCCGGCCAAAGCCAACGGCCCTTTGTCGTTACAAGGCTGGGCAATGGGCAGAGTGGCTTCCGGGCTGAATTGAGGGGCATGTTCCCGCACGCCAAAATGGCTGGCTTCAAAGGCCGTTTGCAGGGCCAGTTCCAGCCCCGCCTCATCCACATCGGTGGTGGAAGTTACTCCCACCTGCCCTTGGTCGTTCCAGGCCCGCACCGTCACGCTGCAGCGGTGGGAAGCCTTGACCTGGCGAGGTTCCCCATGATCTACCTGCACGCTGGTTTCATCCACTTGAGCCCCGTAGAGATCAAACTGAGGGATCCCCAGCCGCCGGGCACAGCTTTGTGCCTGTTCTGCCAACACCTCGACTTGCACCATTGCCACTCCCCAAGTTCCTGTTGCCATCCAGCGCCTCTAGTAAACTACCCGCACTCATGCTGACGCAGAGCGCTCCGCACCGCTAAAGCGAAAGAGCATGACTCTAGTCAATAATAAGCTCAACTATACTGAAAATAATGTATAATATGTTCAGTACGGATTACTACCAGTTGATCTTTCTGTTTACTTTCGAGTCTGCCAACATGGTAGCCAAAGCAAAGCAGAAAATTGGTAGTAAGACGACACGGAAACTGCGCTTTGGGTATTCTACTCAAAGCTTTGCGGGATACCGCCATTCTGTTTGGAAACAAACAGAATGCTATCGCTGCATAGTTGAACAGTGATGTTCAGCAGTGTTCAGCGTAAATGTATCAGTGCAGGCTTTCGGTAGCCCTGTAGTTGGCAAGCCAACCACGGACCTCTAGGCTGGTTTACAGCAGCCCCAAGTTTGGCAATCATGTTGGCCCCATTCCAGTCCGCATCCCCTTCCCATCCACAGTGCCCACACTTAAACTGCTTCCCACTGCGATTTTGCTACGCAACGCTGACGCGACAGGATTGCGCAGGGTCGGGATGGATGTGCAAACACTTGTGACAGGTCTGCGAGGTATAAGCAGGCGGAACAAGGATCAGAGAAACCCCTGCAACTCTCGCCTTGTATTCCAGAAACTGCCTCAGTTGGTAGGACGCCCAACTGTTGGCCCTGCGCCGCTCGGCTTTGCTGCGGGGTTGTTGGTTGATACGCTCCCGTATCCCTGTCAAGTCCTCTAAAGCAATAGCGCTATTTGTGGCCTTTGCCCTAGAAACAATAGCTTTAGAGATGCGATGATTGACCCACGTTTTTGCTACGCAACGCTGACGCGACTGAAAGCGTCTCTCCTTACCAGACAGCCGTTGCAACAGTTCTCTGCATCTGCGCCGCGAACTGCGTGTGCCCTTACTGGCTTTGCGTTGGAGTACCGCCCTCAACCGGGAGTAGTGGTCTCGGACTCTGTTCAACTGCTGTCCATTCCAGTTGTCCCCCTCTGACGTATGGGCAATATCTGTCCTTCCCAAGTCCACGCCTACCACCTGAGCGGTGTTCTGCTGTTCCGGTAACTTTGCTTCCACGCAAATCTGGATGGAGTAGGAACCGTCTTTGCGCTTGACCAGAGTGGCCGTTCGCGTCAGCGGACCGGAGGTCTTTTTGGGATTGGAGCCCGCCAACTGTTCTCTCTGGTAATGACCAATCGCCAGCTCAAAGCGTTCTCGACCCTCCACCGTGGTGAGCGACACCGTCCAGTCTTTCTCGCGAAACGAAAAGATACGAGCGTCGTAGGTAGCGAAGCCACCCTTGTTCGCGTTAGCGTCGCGTAGCGACAACGCTTTGACCGGGCGGT
This sequence comes from Thermostichus sp. MS-CIW-38, assembly GCF_054058415.1. NCBI lineage: Bacteria > Bacillati > Cyanobacteriota > Cyanophyceae > Thermostichales > Thermostichaceae > Thermostichus > Thermostichus sp. MS-CIW-38. Next base: position 4,188 of record NZ_JBSSAH010000055.1, read on the forward strand.
TTTTCTGTTGTGCCACCTTGCGAGCAGACGCTACCCGTCTGCATATCTGTTGGTCGCGTAAGCGGGACGTAGTCCTTGCCAAATTACTGGACAAGCCGAAACGGGCACGGATTTCGTAGTAGCACAGGGATTGGAGTTTCAGTGGGTTGACGACTTTCTCGGGTGTGTTTTGGTTGACCCAGTTCAAGGCTTGGCCGTTCGCGTTAGCGTCGCGTAGCGACAAAGCATCCAATGTCTCGTCCAATTTGGCGGCTTGCGACTGGGACACCTTGAGCTTGCAAGAAACGGTCAGGACTTGGGTCATAGCCTTATTGCATTTTACTCACATTCCTCCCGACCCTTGCCCTGTGGGCAGAGAGCGGGGCTCCTGCGGTTTCTAGCTGACGGGCCAGCCAGGCGGTCAACTCTTCCGATCGCGCCAGCGGGACGTAGTCCTTGCTGTTGAAGTCCAACAGAGCTTCCCCCAGCGCCTCCAGTTGTGACGTTGACAAAGCCCAAATCTTATTCTCAAGGGCCGGGTCAAGGGATCCCAACTTCCGCCTGAGCAGCCGCAAAACCAGCGTTGCTTCCCCGTGTTGCAATCCCTGTTGTAATCCTTGTTGCAATCCTTGTTGTAGCCCTTGTTGCAGGCCCAGTTGTAGTCCTTCTCTGCGTCCTTCTTTGCGCCCTTCTTCCAGCCCCTCTCGCAGAGCTTCTGCCCGCCACTCTTGGTAGATCACCGATTCCCTCATATCCAAAGACCTCATGATTTGTCGAATCAAACCCCGATCCAATGCTAGTCCCGCCAAGACGGCTGTTGCGGCTGCCAATTCCCTTCTCTCACTGGGGTCTGCCAAGCTCTCTAGCTCACTGACCACCTCTCGCAAGGTTTCTGCTGGATCTTCCACCTGGCTTAGAACCCGAAACGGTAGCAGGGCTTGCCGATCCGCTCCGGCCCTCAAATCGCATTCCCACAGGCGGACAACATCAAACTCATGGCTCAGCCTCTCTAGACGAAAAGAGGTCTGGAAAACTCCCTCCGACCCCGTTTTGCGCAAGTCAATCGCGTTAGCGGTGCGGAGCACCTTGACCACCTGCTGCACCGATAGGTGAGGATACCTCCGATAGAGTCGGAGCCGAGCCACTTCTCCCATGAGCCAGCGGACAAACTGCTCTGGGAAACGCTCGGCCAGATATTTGCAGACGTTGTCATAGGCCATGTCGAGGTGGATCCCTGGAATTAGCGACCGCCCACGGTAATGGAATCCACCTTGATGTGAGGCTGCCCGACGGTGACGTAAATGCTGCCACTTACAGAGCCACAGAACCCAGCTGCCAAGCTGAGGTCTTTGGAACACATGGAGATTTTGGTCAAGATGTCTTTGGCTTCTCCGATCAGGGTGGCTCCCTTGAGGGGCTTGGTAATTTTGCCGTTTTGGATAAGATAAGCTTCTTCGACGGCAAAGTTAAATTGCCCGGTTGGGCCGACGCTCCCTCCCCCCATGCGCTTGCAATAGATGCCTTTGTCGATAGAAGCAAAAAGATCGTCCAATTCTGCATCTCCAGGGGCGATGTAAGTGTTGCGCATACGGCTGGCAGGGGCAAAGGTGTAGTTTTGGCGGCGACCGCTGCCGGTGCGGGGGTGGCCGGTGCGCATTGAGCCGGCCCGGTCGGCCAGGAAGTTCTTCAAAATGCCCTTTTCAATTAGCAAAGTGCGCTGGACGGGCATCCCCTCGTCATCCACATCCAGGCTGCCAAAGGCCCCTTCAGAGAGACCTTCGTCCCAGGCGGTAAGGTTTTTGTGGGCAATTTTCTGGCCTTTTTTGTCGGCAAAGGGCGTGGTTTTGCGCTCAATTTGGGTGGTTTCCAACAAGTGGCCGCAGGCTTCGTGGAAAATGACGCCGCCAAAGGCGTTGGACATCACAATCGGGTAGGTGCCGGATTCCACATAGTCGGCATAGAGCATCTGGCCGGCAGCTTCTGCCAGCTCCCGGCTATGGGCCTCCAGATCCCAACGGCGCAAAAAGTTGGGATCCCCCGTACCGCCGGAGCGTTGACTGACAGAGGCGCGATGGGATCCATCGGCACAGAGCAGCGTAGAGCTCACGGATTGGGTGAGGCGCACATCCCGCACAAAGGTGCCATCGCTGCAGGCCACCAGAATCTCTTGCCAATCGCGGAAATAGGTGGTGCGGCGGGACTGCACATGGCGGGCTTGGCGACCCAGTTGCTCGTTGGCTTTGAGCAGGATCTCCCCCATCTCCGCAATGGGGCTACATTCCTTCAACCAGCCATCTTTGCGGCGACGCTCGCCGTAGTCCTGCAGCATCTCCAGGTTGATGGCAGAAACCAGCGCTGTGGGGCCGGGAGGGGTGAGGCCCATCAGCGAAAGGCCCTTCTCCAGAGCAGCCTTGAGACCGGCAAAGGATAGATCGTTGGTGCTGACGTAGCAGTCGGCCAAGCCGCGAAACACCCGCACGCCGGCACCGGTGGAGAGTCGTGGGGTGATGCTGGTGATGGCGTCATCTTCGGCCAGGCAACTGATGGAATTGCCCCGTTCTAGAAAAATCTCCACCAAATCGGCACCGGCAGCGCGCCCCCAGCCCAACAGGGCAGAGAGGGGATCCCGCCAATCCTCGTCGAAGCGCTGTAGAGTATGACGGTAGTTCAGGTTGGGCAGTTCTTTGGACAAAAGCAGCATGGCAGGCTCAGGGAGTAGAGACGAGCTAAGGCCGGCGCAAGTTTTCGTTTTCTCAGTTTAACAAGGAGTAAAGGTTCTCCCCTGCCGGCAAATTGACCTGGAGCTTGACAAGGGCGGGGGAGCAATCGAAGATCGCTGCACAAGGAAACCTCGACTTGCAATGGCTGCCAAGAAAAAACCGCCGGAGCTTCAGCCCAGCCTGTTTGACGATCCCATCGAGCCGCCAGCCCCGGCGGAGGAGACACTCCCCCAGTGGGATCAGATCCCCCTGTCGGCCCAGGTGCCCATCCCCCCCGGCACTTACAGGGATTTGGAGCAACTGAAGCAGCATTGTTTGGTATGCCAGCGCTGCGACTTGGCAGCCAGCCGTACCCATGTGGTGGTGCATCGGGGCAACCCCAAGGCAAGGATTTTAATCATCGGAGAGGGGCCAGGGGAAAGCGAAGACCTGCAGGGGCTGCCTTTTGTGGGCAAGTCGGGACAATTGCTGGATAAAATCCTGGCTTCGGTGGGGCTGGATCCCGAGCAGGACACCTACATCTGTAATGTGGTCAAGTGCCGCCCCCCTAACAACCGCGTGCCCACCCAGGAGGAGATGGACGCCTGCCGTCCCTATCTGTTGGAGCAGATTCGCCTGGTGGATCCCTGGATTATTCTGCTCACGGGGGCCACCTCGGTGCGCTCCCTTTTGGGCGAGAAGCGAGGGATCACCAAGATCCGCGGGGAATGGATCCAGTGGCAGGGACGCTGGTGTATGCCCATTTTTCACCCGGCCTATCTGCTGCGCAACCCAGACCGCACCCCTGGCAGCCCCAAGTGGTTGATGTGGCAGGATATTCAGGCGGTGAAGCAAAAGTATCTGGAACTCACTGGCACAGCACCGCCCCAGCCCAACTTTTGAGCCCATTTCCCCAAGCGCCCCTCCTCCCAAAGGGGAGCAAGGGATCCCTACCTTGGCTGATCCCCAGGTTTGAACCCAGTCAAGAGGCCAAAGCAGAGCAAGCCGGTGGCATAAGCCTGACGCATCAGGCCCAGCCCCAGCGCCCCGCGAACGGTAACCCAGCCGCTGCGCAGCAAAGCCCAGATCCAGCGCCAGTCGCGGGCAGAAGCGATCACCTCATCCCAGAAAGGGGCCACTCGCTCCGACCAGTCGGCGCTGCGCACCTGCTCAAAGCCCACCTGTTGGGCCAGAGCCTCGTAGCTGGAGAGGCTGATCACATAGGGTAGGCAGTACACCTCGTAGATTTTCTGCAAAAGCTGTTGATCCTGCTGGCTCAGGGATCCCTCGCGGTGGCACCAGGTTACCACCATCACCTGCCCGCCCGGTTGCAAGACCCGCCAGCCCTCGGCCAGAAACTGCCGCTTATCCGGCATGTGCTCGCCGCTTTCCAGAGACCACACCAGATCAAAGGTGTTGTCTGCAAAGGGCATCTCCAGGGCATCGGCCACCTGAAATCGCACCTTGTTGCTCAGGCCGGCCTCTTGGGCGCGCTCCGTAGCCCGCTGGGCTTGGACGGGGCTGAGGGTAATGCCCGTAACCTGTGCCCCAAAGCGCCGGGCTAACTCCAAGCTGCTTCCCCCAATGCCACAGCCAAGATCAAGAATGTGCTGGGGAGGGCAGGGATCCCCGATCTGGCCCCACTGGATAACCCTATCAATCAAGTCAATCTGAGCTTGGCGGCGATCCTTACCGGTTTGGCCCGGCTCGTAATAGCCATGGTGCATGTGCTCCCCCCACACCCGCTCCCAGAGGCCGGAGGAGGCATCGTAGAAGTGGCGAATGCGTTGGTTGAGGGTGGAGGTCATGGCAACAGATCTCCATGGCTTTTTTATTTTGGATCCTCTCGCCCGGTGAAATCTGATGGGGAACCCTTGTAACCCAACTCGCGCCAGCCGGACGGAGCCATAATAACAGACCCTTTCCGGGCTCACCTTGGAGCAGAAAGCGATCCCAGCGCCCAAACCAACCGCTGCACAGCACTCAAGAGCACCAGAATCGCCATCAGCCCAAACAAGCCCACCATGTACTCCGGGAAAAGGAAAAACAAGCCGTAGAAAAAGATGGTTTCGCTGCCCTCGATAAGCCCCGACGGCATACTTAAGCTGGTCAGTTCATCCAGGGATCCCGCCCCGACAGTGCCATCCGTCCTTGTTGCTCCGCAACGCTGTCGCGAACGCCGTTTTTCCAACAGCCCTGCCAAATACATCCAGGAGCAAAGGTTGATGTAAAAGCTGGCCAGCATCAGAGCCAGAGAAGCATAGCCCAGCAGGGATCCCTGGTGAAAGGCCAGCCCCAGGGGAACGACTGCGTAGACCACCACGTCCAGCAGCATATCCAGGTAGCCCCCCAGATCGCTTTGCCGTCCCTGCAGACGAGCCAACGTGCCGTCCAGCCCGTCCATAAACCGGTTCAGCAACCACAGGCCCAGCCCCCACCCGTAGGCCCCGTAAGCTGCCGCTGTCCCAGAGGCCAGGCCCATGGCAAACCCCGACAGGGTAATGGCTAGGGGATGCACCTGTTGGAGAGGGGTTTGCAGCACTGGAGCCAACAGCCGCTCCTTCCACTGCCTAAGCACCTTATCCAGCAAGAAACACTCCTTTCTTATTGCTCTGCAACGCTGTTGCCGATGATCACCACCGGCTGGGATCCCACAAAACCTCTGGATTCAATTTTCTTGCTCCGCACCGCCAACGCGATGGAAATCATCATCCCAGAATCATCCCAGATGATGAGAATGCTACTGAAGGGAGGTCAGAGCAAAGTGCTGTGCCTACGGCAAAGGAACCGCACCGCTGTTGCGAATGAAGCGGATACCTACGCGGAGTATGTTTGCTCTGGACCCTTTCCTCTACCGGAAGTGCTGCGGCAAGCCTAGGCTGGGACAAAGCCTGTGGGTAAACTAAAGGTTAGGCTGGGTAGCCTATCGCCTGGCGGACTGTGTGCTCCTTAACTCGGTGTTCGCGGCACCTTTTTCTCCCTCAACTCCAACATACCTACGAGCGAGTCCATGAGCGAGACCCCCACTTCCCCAGCAGAAGCGTTCGCGGCACCAGAGCCGGTCATTGCCATCACCGGCCTGACCAAAACCTATCGCACAGGATTTTGGCTGAACAAGGTGGTCAGCCCCCTCAAAGATTTTTCTCTGACTGTGGCCCGCGGAGAAACCTTTGGGCTGCTGGGGCCCAACGGGGCCGGGAAAACCACCACCATCAAATGCCTACTGGGCATTGTGGAGCCCACCCGCGGCAGCGGCACTTTGCTGGGCAAACCCCTGGGGGATCGCTCCATCAAGCAACAGGTGGGATATTTGCCGGAGAACCCCTATTTTTACGATTACTTGACGGCATGGGAGTTTCTCCAGTTTGCCGGCAAGGTGTTTGGTCTGCCCAATAGCCTGTTGAAGGAGCGGATCCCGCAACTGCTGGAGCTGGTGGGGCTTTCTATAGATACGGCCCGCAAAAAACAACTGCGCACCTACTCCAAGGGCATGCTGCAGCGCACTGGCATGGCCCAAGCGCTGATCAACGACCCAGAGCTGGTGTTTCTGGATGAGCCGATGTCGGGACTGGATCCCATGGGCCGCTATCAAATGCGCGAGATCATTCTGTCCCTCAAGCAGCAGGGCAAAACGGTGTTTTTCAACAGCCATATCCTGGCGGATGTGGAAGTTATCTGCAACCGAGTCGGCCTGATCATCGGCGGCAAATTGGTGCATCAGGGAACTTTGGATGACTTGCTGGGAGAGAGCAAAAGCTATCGGGTACAAGGGCACGGTGGCGCCGTCGAACAGTTCCGCGACCGCCTAGAGCACTTCTCGATTCAGGGATCCCATTGGTCGGGGGAATGGAGTGGATCCCTACCGGAGTTGCTGAGCCTTTTGAACCAAGCGGGGGCACTGGTCACCGACTTGCATTGGCAACGGCAATCCCTAGAAGAATTCTTTGTGGAGCAAGTGCGGGCCATTGAAGGGGATCATCCGGTCTCTGCCTAGGCTGGCCGTTCGCACTGGTGCTATGGAGAACCCCGAGAGCAGGACGGAGTTCTGCCCTGAGTATTTCCCAGTAGGGGACTCTGTGCTGATACATTTACGCTGAACACTGCTGAACATCACTGTTCAACTATGCAGCGATAGCATTCTGTTTGTTTCCAAACAGAATGGCGGTATCCCGCAAAGCTTTGAGTAGAATACCCAAAGCGCAGTTTCCGTGTCGTCTTACTACCAATTTTCTGCTTTGCTTTGGCTACCATGTTGGTAGACTCGAAAGTAAACAGAAAGATCAACTAGTAGTAATCCGTACTGAACATATTATACATTATTTTCAGTATAGTTGAGCTTATTATTGACTAGAGTCATGCTCCGCACCGCTAATCGGCAGCAATAACAGCCCGGTAGTAGCCTTCCAACTGTTGGGTGGCTGCCGACCAGCTCCAACGTTCTGCCTCTTGGCGGGCTTGCTGTCGGAAGAGCTGTCGCTGCCCGACGCTGCTCAGGAGTTGCTGGGTAACCTGGACAAAGTCGCTATCCGAATTGGGATCGAACAGAAAGCCATTGCGCCCACTGTCCACCACATCGGTAATGCCACCGCAGCGGGGGGCGATCACCGGACAACCGGCAGCCATGGCTTCCAACAGAACCAGCCCCAAGGTCTCGGTGCGAGAGGGGAACACGAACAGATCCGCCGATGCAAAGGCCGCTGCCAGAGACTCCCCCTGCAGATAGCCCGTAAACACCACATCGTAGCCGGCAAAATGTTGCTCCAGGGATCCCCGCTCTGGCCCATCCCCCACAATAGCCAAGCGGGCTTGGGGGATCTGCTCCAACAAGACCCGGATCCGCCCCACTTCCTTCTCAGCCGAAAGCCGCCCCACGTAGAGCAAAAGAGGCCGTTCCGGTTGCCCCGCCGTGAGCCGAGCCCGCATTTCTGAACTGGCCGCCTGGGGATGAAACAACTCCGTATCCACTCCTCGCTGCCACAGTTGCACCCGCTCAATGCCGTGGGCGCTCAGCTCCTGCATCATGGCCGTCGAGGTGCAAAGATTGACCCGCGCCAAATTGTGCCCCAGCTTCAGGAGATTCCACAAAACCCCTTCCAGAAAGCCCAGCCCATAATGCTTCAGATACTTCGGCAGATGGGTATGGTAGGAGGCCACCAGTGGGATCCCCATCGTCTGGCTGTAGTAGAGGCCCCCCAATCCCAAAACCGCCGGGTTCACCACGTGGATCACATCCGGTCGGAAACGGCTGAGCAACTTACCGATGGCCGGGCCAGGGGCGGCCAGCTTCAACTCTGGATACAAAGGCAGTGGCATCCCCGGGATCCCGTAAACCCGTGCCCGTGCAAACCGCCGGGGGGCTCCCCGGGGCGCGACGATGAGCACCGAGTTGCCTCGAGCGGTTAGGTGACGCACCGTGTGGCAGAGGCGGGTAACGATGCCATCCACCTTGGGCAGAAACGTCTCCGTAAATAGGGCTATGCGCATCAGGGATCCCAAGCCTACTGTTATTGCTCCGCAACGCTGCTGCGACCGCGCTACTCGGACGGAGCCCTTAAAGACTCTAGAATGAGTGTTGCACAAAACGGCAACGCTGCTACGACCTCCGTCAGCAGACTCAAGTACCTCATTCCACCGGTGCAGAGTAGGGCATCGGCTCAGGTTCGGTGAAAGTCTGCACCTGGCTTTGGCCCAGCGTGTCTGCGGCGGTTTTGCTGATCAACAGTAGGGTCGCCGCCAGGGCCAGCCCAATAACATCCCGCCACATGCTCCACTCCTCAGCTCCTCACTCCTCTTGCCCATTACTGTAGCGGCGGTTTTCTCGACTGGGCAGTGATGGAGGACGGATTTTTGCGTGACACAAATCACTGCCAAAATTGCGGCTTTGCCCCCCGCCGGTTAGTCTCGGAACGTCAGTTGCAAGCTGGTTATCAGCAGCACCAAAGAAGATACCGCCATCACCCCTCCCCAAAACCAGTAGGGCAAGAACAAGTTTTGGGCAATTTGGCTGGAATCGGAGTGGATCACCTGCCCATTGATCACGGCAGAGGCCGTAAACAAGTAGTCGAGCTGGTGGTAGGTGCTCACACAGGCCTGCACCCCCAAAAACTGTGCGGCAAAGCCCCGCAACCAAGGGGAAGCCCAGCAGCCCACCGCCAAGATCCCCAGCCCAATAGCCGGGATCAGCAACAGGCCAAATAGAGAGCGCACCCAGAGCACCGCCGACAGCAACAGCAGGGATCCCAAAGCCAACAACCCCAACTGGGCCGTACCTTGACGACGAGAAGCCAGGATAAAAACCGCCCCGGCCATTGGGGGCCCCATTGGCCCGCCGGCGGCCACCAAAGCTCGACCCACCGGCCCCAAAAACAAGTGCCCACTGTGAAAGGCCAACCCCGACCCGTCGGGATAGATCTCCAGACGATGAAACTCCCCACCCAACAGCACTGCCGTCAAGCCGTGGCCCATCTCATGAAACCAGGTGGCCAGAATCGTAAAGGGGTAGAGGATATAGTTGCCCCAGGGGAGCTGCCAGAGCAAGACCGTCAGACCTGCAGCAGCCACCAACCAAACCAAGCTGTGCCGGCCAGGTTTCTCGGAAGGGGAGGGAGGCAGCTCAAACTGAGTCATAGAGCAGCAGTGGGTAGACAGAAAAAAGCCTAAAACGCCTCGTCCTCTTAGACGACTGCCGGCAGAGGAGAGTTCCAAGCCAACCCCGAGAAAATCCAGAAAAACATATGTCTCAAACCAGTTTGCAATGGATGTAGGTCAGGTAGGCTGAAAAAGACTCTGAGGGATCCCTGTCTGTGGCCACCTTCCTGCGGGATTGGAGCTACCGCTTTCCCTGGCTTTACCGCAGCATCAGCCGCGGGGCTGCTCTGGCGGTGGGGGGATACGAGCGGCTGCGGAAATTGCCCCTACAAGGGATCCAGATTCATCCCCAGGAGCGGGTGTTGGATCTCTGCTGTGGCCCGGCTGAAGTAACCCCACTGTTGGCGGAGCTGAGCCAGCAGGTGGTGGGCCTGGATGCTTCCCCCAAAGCTCTAGCAGCAGCCCGCAAACGCCTTCCCCAGGTGGAGTTTGTGGAGGCCTTTGCCCAAGATATGCCCTTTCCCAATGCCAGCTTTGATTGGGTGCATACCAGCTTGGCTCTGCACGAATTGTCCTTCGCCGACTTGGAGCAGGTGCTGCGGGAAGTGTGGCGGGTGCTCAAGCCGGGGGGAGGACTCTTGATTCTGGATCTGCACGCGCCTCGACAACCCTTGATCTGGCCTGGGCTGGCCCTCTTTTTGGCCCTGTTTGAAACCGAGACCGCCTGGGAGCTACTCAAGCTGGACTTGCCCGAGCATTTGCAGCAGCAGGGTTGGCAATCCATCCGGCAGACCCTCCACGCTGGGGGAGCTCTGCAGGTTATCCAGGCGCGAAAGCCTGCCGCCTGAGCTGCACCCCTGAGAGCGGCAGTCAGCCCTGGTGCCAAAAGGGAGTGCCGAGGACAGGCGTACTGGGCTGAGCTGTTTCCTGAGGGATCATAGCCCCGGCCAGGTAGGCTCGGCGGCCTGAGCGCACCGCTTCTGCAAAGGCCTCAGCCATGACCACCGGATCCCGAGCCAAAGCCACTGCCGTGTTCAGCAGCACCCCATCGAAGCCCCACTCCATCACCTGACAGGCATGGGAGGGCAGGCCCAAGCCGGCATCCACGATCAGCGGTGCCTCGATCCGCTCCCGCAGCAGGCGCAAGTTGTAGGGGTTGAGAGGGCCTTTGCCGGTGCCGATGGGGGCCGCCCAGGGCATCACCACCTCACAGCCAGCATCCAAAAGCCGCTGGCAGAGCACCAGGTCGTCGGTGCTATAGGGCAGCACCTTAAAGCCGCGCCGGATCAGCTCAGCCGCTGCCGTCGGCAGTTGCACGGGATCCGGCTGCAGCGTGTAGTCATCCCCGATCAACTCCAGCTTGATCCAGTCGGTGCCGAACACCTCCCGCGCCATTTCCGCCGTTGTGATCACCTCCTGCACGCTGTGGCAGCCGGCGGTGTTGGGCAGAACTGGGATCCCCATCTTCTGCAACAGAGCCCAGAACCTCTGGGAAGTTTCTGGCCCCAGTGCCCCTTGCCGCCGCAGAGAAACCGTCAACAAACAGGGCTGCGCGCGCGCCACCGCCTGCTCCAAAATGGCTGGCGAAGGGTAGCGAGCCGTACCCAACATCAGACGGCTGGGCAACGGTTGGCCGTAGAGAACCAAAGGATCCTCATCGGCCAGAGTTGAGGGAGAGCAATGGAGAAGGGTGGACATGGCTGAGGCAGATAGAAAAGCGGACTTGAGCGCTAGCCGCCGGCAACCGGAGCGACGATCTCCACCTGGTCGCCTTCTTGCAGACGGGTTTGCTCGTGCTGCGCACGTGGCACAAACTTCAGATTAACCGCTACCGCGAAAGGGCCGCTGGCCCCCACCTGAGCCACTGCCTCGGCCAAAGTGGTGCCTTCCGGCAAATCGTAAGGCTTTTGGTTGATCAAGACACGCATGGCGACAGGGACTCACCGGAAAAAGGGGCAGCCTGCACCTGAAAGGGGATCCCAAGCTGCTGGGCCAAGCGACAACTACCCTGGTGGAGATACTCCAAGACAGCATCGTGGATGGCCGGGGAGATCAGAAAGCCATGGCGATAGAGGCCGTTGATCTGCAACAGGCGAGGTGAGCGCTCCACCACGGCTGGCAGGTTATCCGCCAAGGTGGGACGACATTGGCTGCCCAATTCCAGGATACGCGCTTCGGCAAAGGCAGGATGTACGGCGTAGGCGGCGCTGAGCAACTCCAAAGCCGAGCGAACGCTCACCGGCGAGCGATCCTCAGATTCGATCTCGGTGGCTCCCACTACGAACAGGTGTCCCGGCTTGGGAGCGATGTAGATCGGGTAGCGAGGGTGCAACAGCCGGGTTGGGCGCCGCAAAGAGACTTCTGGGGCATACAGGCGCACCACCTCACCCCGAACTCCGCGCAGCAGTTTTTGCCCGCCCCATTCTTTTTGAGCCCCCAGGCCGCGGCAATCCAAAACCCAGCCTCCGGTTTGTTGCTGCCAGGCTTGGGCCTGCTTCAGATCCCAGGGGCAACCCCACTCCACTTCCACCTCGTGCTGCCGCAGCTTGGCCAGCAGAGCCGACAACAGTTGGCGGTTGTCCAGTTGGCCCTCTTGGGGAAGATACAGGCCCTGCGCAAATCGCCCGGCTACCGATGGCTCCAGCTCGGCCAGAGCCTGAGCATCTAGAGGCTGGGGCTTAGGGAGAGCGGGAAGGCGCTCCACCACAGCGGCCAGCAGGGACGAGAAACGTCTGGCTTCCCCGGCATCTTGGCGGTGCCAGAGGATCAAAGTGCCCTCCTGCTGAAAGAAAACCGGCTCTGGCAGGCTGGCCAGAAGGGCGGGCCAACGAGAAAGGGCGTAGTATCCCTGGGCCACCACACTGGCTTCGGCGATGGCAGACTCGGCTAGGGGAGCCAGCATAGCAGCGGCAAAATGGGCAGCACTGCTCTCAACAGCAGCAGCAGGAGCCGCCTCCACAATGCGGACGGGATGCCCAACCTCGACAAGGCTGGCGGCCAACAAACGCCCCATCAGCCCAGCCCCGAGGACAAGGATGGGATCCCGCTGCGCTGCCCAAGGCCAAGTGATCCCTGCCGCGTCAGCGGCGGGGAATGAGCCCGTCAGACTGGCTGGCGGGTCTGGCGGAGAAGAGGAGGGTGAAAGGGTCAAAGTGCCCTGCGCTGCTGACACAATGGATTCCATACTGGATCCCATGATAGGCTTTCCAGCTCGGCGATGAATCTGCTCCCACCTGTGCCTGCATTTGTTGATGGAGTGCTGGGCCAAGCTTCGCTGGAACGCCTTTTCACTTGGAGCTTTTTGTTTGATCTCGCTGTTGGTCTCCGGGATCCGTCTGGGGGTGCCGGTGTTGCTGGCGGTGTTGGGGGAGGTGATCACGCAGTGTTCTGGCATTCTCAATTAAACCGGAATGAAACATTTCCCTCTAGCCCCCTTCTCCCTCTGAGAGAAGGAATGGGGGTGAGGGCAGTGGCGCGGAGCGTTTAGGGGGTGTCTCAATCTAGTTTGAAATGACTATAGTTCCCCTCTCCCTTGGTGGAAGAGGGGCTGGGGGCGAGGGGGGATCCCTTGGGCTGAGAAGCGCCAAGGGTGGAAGTCCGTCAGGCAGTGTAGTAGGCAGTGCCTTTGTTGACGAAGTCCAGTGTGTAGGCAGCCCGGTAGTTGATGGTTGGCTCAAATACGCCGGCCACCGTCATGCTGTCGAAGAAGTCTTGCCAGCGTTTGTCGGTCATGGCGCCAATGCCTTTTTCCAACGCATCGCCGGACAAGATGATGCCGTACTCCTGCAATTTCTCGAAGCTGTAGGCCAACTGGGCATCGGTCATCTCCGGGTTGTCCTGCTTGATCAAGCGATAGGCCGGACGGGGATCCTCCAAGAAGCTGTACCAGCCTTTGATAGAGGCATCCACGAATCGCTCCACCAAGTCGGGCTTGGTTTCCACCAGTTGGCGACGGGTTTCGATGGTGGTGGCGTAGGGTTTGTAGCCCAAATCCGCCAGGAGGAAGACCACCGGCTCAAATCCCCCTTCCCGTTGGATGGCAAAAGGCTCGGATGTCAGATAGCCTTGCTGAGCTGAGCTGGGATCCGCCAAAAAGGGGCCGGGGTTGAAGTTGTAGGGACGAACCTGATCGTCGGTGAAGCCAAAGCGGGCCTTTAGGTAGGGCCAGTAGGTGGCAAG